>JAYKGU010000040.1:0-33445 GCA_035285585.1 Synechococcales cyanobacterium | reverse complement strand
TCGGGCCTATCGAGTTGGGCAACCCTCACCGTCTTTGATTCCGCAGACCTAGCCAGGTGCCCATGCCTTAGGTGTTAGCCAACTATTGTGCTTGGCAGCACCTGCATCCAGTTCTGGGGACGGTTACCAAAATTCAGGATGTTTGTGATGGTTAAAGTCCCCTTCTGGGAACTCAAACCTGAACCCCCAAAACTCAAACCTAAAATTCATGTCCCGCTCAAAAGCCCTGTTCTACTACGTCCTCACCCGGCTACTGCTGGCCCCGCTGATGCTGTGGACGATCGCCACCTTTGTTTTCCTGCTGATGCGGGCCACCCCCGGCGACCCTGTAGATGTTGCTTTGGGGGCACGGGCACCGGAAGCCGCCCGCGAGGCGCTGAGGGAGCGGCTAGGGCTGAATGCCCCCCTCTGGGTACAGTACTTCCGCTACCTGGGGGATTTGCTGCATTTCAACCTGGGCACTTCCCTGGACGATCGCCCCGTAGTAGCAATCATTCAGGCCCACTTTCCGGCCACGGTGGAACTGGCAGTGTGCAGCATGGTGGTATCGGTGCTCGTGGGTATCGCCATCGGCTCGCTGGCGGCATCAAAGCCCAATACGCCCATTGATGCGGGCGGTCGCCTGTTTGGCATCATTACCTATGCCGTGCCCATGTACTGGTTTGGCATGATTCTCCAGCTCCTGTTTGCCGTGCGGCTGGGCTGGTTTCCCCTGGGCACCCGCTATCCCCTCACCGGTCAGGCCCCCGTTGGGCCGACGGGTTTATACCTGGTGGATAGTCTGCTGCACCTCAACCCCGGCCAGTTCATCACCAGCCTGCACTACCTGGCCCTCCCCAGCTTCACCCTGGGGCTGTTGCTGAGCGGCATTTTTGAGCGCATTGTGCGGGTCAACCTCAAGCAAACCCTGCGGGCCGACTATGTGGAAGCGGCACGGGCCAGGGGCATTCCCGAAGTGCGCATTGTGCTGGTACACGCCCTGAAAAACGCCCTGATTCCGGTGATCACTGTGCTGGGGCTGACCCTGGCCTCCCTGCTGGGGGGAGCGGTGCTCACTGAGGTCACCTTTGGCTGGCCAGGACTGGCGGGTCGTCTTTACGAGGCTATTTCCCAGCGAGACTATCCGGTGGTGCAGGGCATTCTGGTGTTCTTTGCGCTAATTGTGGCGATCGCCAGCATCCTCATTGATATCCTCAACGCCTGGGTCGATCCCCGCATTCGCTACTAACGGGATGTTAGGAACCAGGTGCCAGTCCTGCCGCAAAAAATAGGAAAAACCTTAAAAATAGCTAAACAAAACCGAACTTGTTCAGCCTGGACACTCTTGGCAATAACGGGAAGGAGATACTTCTTTCTGGAGAAGAAGCTCAGCCCCAAACCACCTATCTGTCAACCTCATCAGGACTGGGCTGTCCCGTGTAATGTTTCTGAAATTTTGAGCGATTTTGTGGGTGTTGAGCGCCTGCAAAACCGCTGAATTGTTCCATCCTAAGTAGTTCAGCACAATTAAATTCAGGTTAGAAAACCGGTGGGGCGCTCCCCCGGTTTTCTAACCTTCGTTTTCCAATGCAGTTCTACTTACTTGTATTTTCAGGAGTGAAAGAATGTCAAAGATTGGAATTTTTTACGGCAGCACGTCGGGCGTTACAGAAGAGATCGCCGAGAAAATACGTGAAAGAATCGGAGAAGACAAGTGCGATTTGTACAACATGCAGGATGATTTTGATGACGTTAGCGATCTCCTGAAATATGACTACTTGTTAATCGGGTGTTCGACCTGGGGAGCAGGGGAACTGCAGAATGATTGGCGCGAGCCTTTGTTTGACATAGAAATTGAAAAACCGGATTTTACCGGAAAAACCATTGCCGTTTTTGGGCCAGGGGACTGTGAAGACCACGGCAAGCACTTCGTTGGGGCGCTGGGCATTCTCCACGACCAGTTCAAAGCGTTAGGCGCAAAGATGGTAGGGGCCGTTTCCACAGAAGGATATTCCTTCAATAAGTCCAGTTCAATCCGGGACGGCAAGTTTGTTGGGCTACCCCTGGATGAGGTCAATGAAAGCGAGAAAACCGACCAGCGGATTGCAGATTGGCTAGAGTTGCTCAAGATTGATTTTCCGATTGAGTAGCTAAATTCGGGTACTCACTTAAGGTGGGAAGCTTCCCCAGGGGTAGAATTCAGGAGTCAGGAGTCAGCTCCCTCCTGAATTCTGACTCCTGGATACTGGCTTCCTATCCAATTCGAATTTTCTAGCTGAGGGAGAACTGGTGAGAGAGCCGCTGGCTCTGTCCAGTCTGGAGCCGAGGTTCAGCGCGATCGCATGAGCTGCTTAATCTCTTCCAGGGAATCGCGGGTTTCGGTTCGGAACTCTTGTAATTCGGTTCCAAGGTTGCCAACTTGCGCTTCGAGGTTATCAACCTTTGCTTCGAGATTATCAACCTTTGCTTCGAGGCTATCAACCTTTGCTTCAAGGCTACCAACCCGCAATTCGAGTCGAATGATCCGCGTTTTATTCTCTTCGACGTCGTCAGCGATGCGCCCCAGCCGCTGAATAGCTTCGTTAAAGCCTGCCCGCATGGATGGCTCATCCGCCTTCTGCTCAAGGAGGGCAGCGTGCTGGTTCACCTGGCGAATGGTCAGGTCAAGGCGTTGTTCAATGCGATCAATCCGGTCGTCGGTCATGGCATGGGTTGGACGAGATGCTCTAATTTTATCCGAATTTGCGAGGGCCGCATCATTTTTATGATACGTTTTTACTGCCCCTTGCTTTAACCCCAGGTTTATCGGATTATGCCGATATTCACGCTGGAGAAGGAAGAACCGCTATGAGCTATCGCATGGATCGCCGTGCCTATGCCGAAACCTATGGGCCAACCGTGGGCGATCGCCTCCGATTGGCCGACACCGATCTAATCATTGAAGTCGAGCAGGACTTGACGCCCTACGGGGACGAGGTCAAGTTTGGCGGCGGTAAGGTGATCCGCGACGGCATGGGCCAGTCCCCCATTTCCCGCGAGGAGGGGGCGGTGGACACGGTGATCACCAATGCCTTGATTTTGGACTGGTGGGGCATTGTCAAAGCCGATGTGGGCATCAAAGACGGTAAGATTGCCAAAATTGGCAAAGCCGGAAATCCCTACATCCAGGACGGGGTAGACATTATCATCGGGCCAGGGACGGAGGCGATCGCCGGAGAAGGCATGATTCTCACGGCGGGGGGCATTGACGCCCACGTCCACTTCATCTGTCCCCAGCAAATAGAAACGGCGATCGCCTCAGGCATCACCACTATGCTGGGGGGCGGCACCGGGCCAGCCACCGGGACGAATGCCACCACCTGCACCCCTGGCCCCTGGCACATCCGGCGGATCCTGCAGGCTGCTGATGCCTTTCCTCTGAACTTTGGCTTTTTGGGCAAAGGCAATAGCGCCCAGCCCCAGGGGTTGGTAGAACAGGTACGGGCAGGCGTGGTGGGGCTGAAGCTCCATGAAGATTGGGGTACCACGCCCGCCGTCATTGATACTTGCCTGGGGGTGGCAGAAGAGTACGACATTCAGGTGGCCATCCACACGGACACGCTGAACGAGTCGGGCTTTGTAGAAGACACCATTGCGGCCTTCAAAAATCGCGTCATCCACACCTACCACACGGAAGGGGCAGGCGGCGGCCACGCCCCCGACATCATCAAAGTCTGCGGCGAGGCCAATGTCCTCCCTTCTTCCACCAACCCCACCCGCCCCTACACAACAAACACTCTGGAAGAACACCTGGATATGCTGATGGTCTGCCACCATTTGAGCCGCAGCATTCCCGAAGACGTAGCCTTTGCTGAGTCCCGTATTCGCCGGGAAACCATTGCCGCTGAAGACATCCTCCACGACCTGGGAGCTTTTAGCATGATTTCTTCAGATTCCCAGGCCATGGGCCGGGTGGGAGAGGTGATTCTCCGCACCTGGCAAACCGCCCACAAGATGAAAGTCCAGCGTGGCCCACTGCCCCAGGACTCGGACCGCAACGATAACTTCCGGGCCAAGCGCTATGTGGCCAAGTACACCATCAATCCGGCGATCGCCCACGGTATGGCGGATCACATTGGTTCCGTGGAGGAGGGCAAGCTGGCGGATTTGTGTCTGTGGAAACCGGCGTTCTTTGGCATCAAGCCAGAGCTGGTGATTAAGGGAGGGGTGATCGCCTGGGCACAGATGGGTGACCCCAACGCCAGTATTCCCACTCCCCAACCCGTCCACATGCGCCCCATGTTCGGCAACTATGGGGGCATGATGAGCGCTACGTCTTACACCTTTGTTTCCCAGGTAGCCATGGAGGCGGGCGTGGCGGATGAGATCTATTTGCAAAAGGAGGCGGTGCCCGTGCAAAACATCCGCCAGCTCAGCAAGCAAGCCATGAAGCTCAATGACTACCAGCCCCACATGGAGGTGGATCCCGAAACCTACGAAGTCCGTGCCGATGGCGAGCTGCTCACCTGCGAACCCGCCAGCGTGCTGCCCATGGCCCAACGCTATTTCCTGTTTTAGAGCCTAAGCGGTTTCTGGGGAAGAGCCTACCTGGTCGGGTTCCTTCTGATAGTGCTGATAGCTGTTTCGTCCGCTGCCCTTTACCTGATAGAGGGCAGCATCGGCATTTTGTAGCAAAGTATGGCCGTCTAACCCATCATCCGGATAAACGGCAATGCCGATGCTGACCGTGATGGTGAAGCGGTGACCCTCCAGGAAAAACTCAGGCTGAAGCACGTTCAGGAGCCGGTTGGCAATCTCGCTGGCGTCTTCTCGGTGGCGAATTTGGGGCAGGAGCAATACAAACTCGTCACCCCCCCAGCGGGCAATCACATCGATCTGTCTCAGGCAACCTAAAAGCCGCTGGACGACCTTCTGTAGCAGAAGATCACCGATGGCGTGACCTAACGTATCGTTAATCTGCTTGAACCGATCTAGATCCAGAAACATCACGGCAATGAGATTTGAATTTTTGATGCCATTGTCGAGGGCGGCAGCCAGCTTTTGGTTAAACAAGATGCGATTGGGAAGGTTCGTCAGCGCATCATGGAGGGCCTGATGCTTCATCGCTGCTTCGGTCTGCTTTTCGGTGGTCACGTCCCGAAAGCTCAAAACCCCGCCAACAATTTCACCCGCCAGTTGATAAGGCTGTAAATAGTACTCGATAATGCTGCCGCTTTTTGAGTTAAGAAAATCGTGTTTCTCCAGATCGATTTGTAAGAACAAAGCCTGGAATTTGGTCGCATCTGGTTCGATGAGCTGCTCCAAAATCAGTCTTAGCAGGCTATCCTCTTGACCTGCTGAATCTGTGCCCGGAAGATCCCAAACCTTCAGGAGCTTCTGGTTAAAGCTAATCACCTTCCCGGCATTATCAAATACGAGGATGCCATCGGCGGTGGCTTCCAAAGTCGCCAGCAACAAAGACAGGGAGCTTTCTAACCTGGCGTTCGTTTGCTTCAACAGCTCATTTTGCTCAAGTAATTGCTGCTCTTGCTGAAAGCGCCGCAGGGCTTCCGTAACGGTCAAAATCAGGTCAGTTTCATCCCAGGGCTTTCGAATGTAGCGATAGAGGGCGGCAGCATTGACCACTTTGCCAACGGCATCGGCATCGGCCTGGCCCGTGAGCATGATTTTCAGGGCGCTGGGATAAAGCCTGTGAAGATGAACCAATAAAACGTCGCCGCCCGTCCCTGGCATCCGCTGGTCAGAAATGATCAGCGCAATTTCTTTGCCTTCTGCCGTCAGTTCGGCACAAATCTCCAGGGCGTCGTCGCTACCATTTGCAAGTTCGATTTCGTAGGTTTTTCCGAAGTTCCGCTTGAGCTGAGCACCCAGACTTTTGAGAATATCCCACTCATCGTCAATACAAACGATCGCTGCTCTCATCGCTTCTGCGTAGTCCGTTAGTTTAGTGACGAGATGATAATTTTTTGTAAATCTTCTTCTGTCCAGGGTTTGTAAATACAGGCATACAGATTGGCATCTTTTTTAGCGCGGGCGATCGCCGCTTCGTCTGCCTGTCCGGTCAGCATCACCGTGACGATTTTCGGAAAGCGCTGATGCACCTGGGCCAGAAATTCGTCGCCTTTGACGTTGGGCATAAGCCAGTCAGATACAATGATGAGGATTTTAACGTCTTCCTGTTCTAACTCATCAATCACATCCCAGGCCTCTTCAGCACTCTGTGCAACTTCATAGATATATTGATTGCCAAAGCACCGCTTCAACTGTTCCTTCAGAGCCTTTAAGATCTCAGCTTCATCATCTACGCAGAGAATAGCGGCATCAGACATGATTAAATTTCCTTTGAATATTAGACGGGCCTTTTCAGGCAGATTCTACAGGCAGCCAGACGCTAAATTGAGTATGCCCTGGCTGGCTCTCCACTTTAATGTTCCCTTGATGTTTCTCAATAATTTTTTTGCTGATGTAAAGACCCAGTCCGCTGCCCTGGCCAGGGGGTTTAGTGGTAAAGAAAACGTCGAATACTTTTTGCTGCACTTCTGGGGGGATGCCAAGCCCAGTGTCGATAATACTTACTTCAACCCCGTCTGCTTCGCCCCTCTTTTGGGAACATGTGGCAACTGTTAAATTTCCCCCCGATTCCATTGCCTGAATGGCATTGTGAATCAGGTTTGTCCAGACCTGAACCAGCTCATCTGGGTAGCCCCAAACCTCTGGAATCGGTTCGTATTTCTGGAGTAGATTGATATTTCGCTTAATCTGGTTGTGATAAATCTCAAGTACGGTTTCGAGGCCATCAGTTACTTTTACCCTTCGCTTCTCACCGCTTTGCTCAAAGCGGGCGTAGCTTTTAAGGGCAAAAACAATTTTAGAAGAGCGATCGACCGCCCGTAGAATCATCTGGTTATTGGTAAACGAGCAGGTCAAATTATAAGCGAACTGGACGATCCATTCGCTATGCTCACTCCTGATGAGGGGCAGAAAAGCCTCCAGATCTTCGCAATTGAGACCCATGTCTGCCAGAATATCGGAGATGTATCTGGCGTTTTGAACGTCATGCTCCCGCAGATAAGCGGCAATTTCTCGTTTTAATGCACGGCTTTCTTGAAAAGTTACCGCTGGCTTATCTTCAAGGGCCTTAGCAATAAGCTTAAAGAAAACATCCTGTTCCTCAAGGTTCAACCGCTGATACAAGTAGGGAAAATCAGTAAGGGCTTCCTCCAGGGCTTTTTGTGTATTGCTGGCAGATGCCTTGATCGCCCCCAGGGGATTATTAATTTCGTGGGCAACCCCCGCGATTAGCTGCCCCAGGGCTGCCATCTTTTCCTGTTGAATGAGCTGGTGCTGGGTTTGCTGAAGTTCTTCGAAGGCATCCCTTAACTCCTGATTTTTACGCTGCAAGTCAGTGCTAAATCTGTGGTACAGGGTTCCAATAATTATGGCTGACAGTAGCAAAGAAGCAGTCGTGCCAATGTCGGCAAGCCTTCTGGCGTTTTTCGCATGGACTATATAATGTTGTTCCAGGCCTGCGACTTCAGCATATAGCTCATCGTAAAGTGCATCAACAGCGTCGGCATCAATGTCATTGAGGACTTCGCTGGCCCTCCCCTGAGCGATCAGATTGAGGGCTGCGTCAACTTCGGCTTTATAGTCTTCGTAAAGGACGAAAAAGCCTTCCAGCCGGCTGGTTCGCCGATCGATTCGCCTGAGGTTTTCAAGAACCGTTTGAGTACTTTGCTGGTTTTCGGCAAGTTCTTCCGTCAGGTCTTCATCAATTTCGCCCTTAGAAATGCCCTCCCACTCCAGCGCGTTAAGCCTGCTCAACTGCTCTTTGGCCTGACTGAGAAAAAGTCGAGTGTCAACGGTTTCCCTGGCGACCCGGTTAAATTCGTAAATCACCGCCGAAGCTGAGCCTGCGATGAGCACAGCAGCAAAAAAAATCGGCCAGGTTGACAGCTTGGACTTTAGGGAGCTTAAAGCTTGCGTCACTTGGACATTTGATGGAGAACTTACGAAATTGAGCATATCACCAGGGCCGTAAAAGGAAGGGGAAGTACCGCATTACCTATTGTCCTCAACGGAGATAGCGATCGCCATAAGCCAAAACGCTGATGGCCTTGCGCTACAAATAGTGCTTAACCGCTTATGACCCAGGAGGGCTTCAGTAACTTCAATGATGATTATTCCCTGGCGGTCGTCAAAATCGAACAAGGGTGCTCTAAATCTAAATGAAAATGCTGAACCCGTTTCTCTTGAGTTGAGCGATCTGAGAGATCTAGCCACCTATCATAAAAAGCAGCGCGTTTACTCAGATTAAGGAATGTTCTAATTTTTGAGCAACTAGCACGGTTATTTTATAGACTTTATAGGGCGTGTTAACAAGGGTTTTTATATAAGATGATCGGATCGTCCCAAACTCCTCTTCTGCTCCGTGCGGCTCGTGGTGAAATGCTGGATCGTCCCCCCGTGTGGATGATGCGGCAGGCGGGGCGATACATGAAAGCCTATCGCGACCTGCGGGAGAAGTATCCCTCTTTCCGGGAGCGCTCCGAAATTCCCGAAGTGGCCGTGGAGGTGTCCCTCCAGCCCTGGCGAGCCTTCCGTCCCGATGGCGTGATTCTCTTCTCCGACATCGTCACCCCCCTACCGGGCATCGGCATCGACATGGACATTGCCGAAGGCAAAGGCCCGATCATCCACGACCCCATTCGTACCCAGGCCCAGGTAGACGCCCTGCGTCCTTTGGAGCCAGACGAATCCCTGCCGTTTATCCGCCCCATCCTCCAGGCGCTGCGAGACGAGGTGAAGAACGAGTCTACCGTGCTGGGATTTGTGGGTGCCCCCTGGACGCTGGCAGCCTATGCGGTGGAGGGCAAAGGTTCGAAAACCTACTCCGTAATCAAGAACATGGCCTTTTCCGACCCTACGGTGCTGCATCAGTTTTTGGGGAAACTGGCAGAGGCGATCGCCACCTATGTGCGCCACCAGATCGACTGCGGAGCGCAGGTGGTGCAGATGTTTGACTCCTGGGCCGGGCAGCTCTCCCCCCAGGACTACGAAACCTTTGCCCTGCCCTACCAGAAGCAGGTGTTTGAGCAGGTGCGGGCCACCCATCCCGACACCCCCCTGATTCTGCTGGTGTCAGGCAGTGCGGGGCTGCTAGAGCGCATGGTGCTGGCCCAGCCCGACATCGTCAGCGTAGACTGGACGGTGGATATGGCTGATGCCCGCCGCCGCCTGGGGCCTGACATGAAGGTGCAGGGCAACCTGGATCCGGGAGTGCTATACGGCTCACGGGAGTTTATTCGCGATCGCGTCCTCGACACCATTCGCAAGGCGGGCCGTCGGGGCCACATCCTCAACCTGGGGCACGGCGTCCTGAAAGACACCCCGGAAGACAACGTCCGCTTCTTCTTCGAGACGGCTAAACAGGCCGATCAGCTACTCGCCGTCCATGCCTAACCGCCAGCGTATCTTTATCACCGGGGCCAGTGGTTGCATCGGCCACTACCTGGTGGAATTGCTCATGCAGCAAACGGAACACGAACTGTTTCTGCTGGTGCGCAATCCCGACAAGCTCCAGGTTCCCTGGCAGGACTATCCCAACGTCCAAGTTTTGCCAGGGGATCTACGCAATATTTACCGGCTGAAGGATTTGCTGGCGACGATGGACACCGCCATCCTTACCGCGGCTGCCTGGGGCGACCCCATCGCCACCTTTGATATCAACGTCAGCAAAACCCTGGAGCTGATGAGCTATCTGGATAGCGATCGCTGCCAGCAGGTCATCTACTTCTCTACCGCCAGCATCCTTGACCGCCATCATCGGCCTTTGAAGCAGGCCGGGGAGCTGGGCACGGATTACATTCGCTCAAAGTATATCTGCCATCAGCGGCTGAGGGAAGTGGCGATCGCCCCCAAAATCACCACGGTCTATCCCACCCTGGTTTTCGGCGGCGACGACCAAAAACCCTACTCCCACCTGTCCAGCGGTCTGGGGGATGTGTTGAAATGGCTGTGGCTGATCCGATTTTTTCGGGTAGACGGTAGCTTTCACTTTGTCCATGCCAGGGATATTGCCCAGGTGGTGGCCCACCTGGTGGAGCAGCCGCCTAAAGAGGGAGAGGGGCGATCGCTCGTCCTGGGGAACCCCACCGTCACGGCCAACCAGGCCATCCGCGAACTGGCCCGCGCCCACCACCAGCGCCCCTACCTGGGGATGCCCCTGATGCCCTTTGCCGATCTGTTCATCTGGGCCTTCCGCATCCAGATGGCGGCCTGGGATCGGTTCTGCCTCCGCTACCGCCACTTTGCCTATGACGACCCGGTGAATCCGGCCACTTTTGGCTATCCGATCTACTGCGAAACGGTAGCCGAGCTGCTCGCTGCCCATCACCTGAACCGTTAGCCTCCTATACATGGGGCACTCAGGAGAATCAGGTCTGCTTCGGCAAAAACGGTGCAGTGGGGAATGGTGGAACTCAGCGCTGGAGGCGTGTCCTGGAGTTGGGCGATCGCCCCTTCCACGCTTGGCTGCACCACGCTGTGGGTCAGCCAGGTCTGGCGGGTCAGGTAGTCGGGGGACGCAAACTGGCTCTCCACCAGCACATAGTCAATGCCGTAGCGCTGAATGACGGTGCGAACAGTGGCCCGATCGGGGCTGTAGTGCAGATCCACCAGGGCGGCCATGCGCTCGGCCATCTGACGGTAAAAGCGGGGGTGGTAGGCGATCGCCACCTCTTCGCTCACCAGCACAGACCGTTGGGTAAAAGCAGGTAGATTACTGGCTTCGGCAGACAGAGAAGCAATCAGGGTATCGGTGGGCTGGGCGGCGAGGAACCGGTAGAGGCCGGGGTGGGTGCCGATGACCCAGCCGTGGGTGTCGAGGAACAGGGGCGGAATGGCGGGCAGGGCGATCACGGCGATCGCAAACAGTCCAACCAGGGCACCTCCAAGGCGGTGACGTGGGGAGAGACCACCGGGACGCGATCGCCCCATCTGCCACCAGCGCCAGCCCAGGTCCACCAGCCAGGCGAGCACCAGACCTGCGGCGATCGCCATCACCAGCCGCGAACTGTAGAAGGTATAGCGGCTGGGCAGGTAGAGGCGGGGAAAAAGGGCATGGGCAAGCACAAACAGGCCCAGGGAACCCAGCAGCACGTCTACCAAGACCACCACCGGGGGGGCGATGGCGGGCACCGGGGCAAGTTGCCATTTCCCTTGACGCCTCCCAACCAACAGCAGGGGCAGCCCCACCGCCACCCAGAGGATCGGGGGAAACAGGGGAAACCGCAGGCCGCTCGCCCCCCGAAACCAGAAGTCCAAAGGGGAAACGCCGAAGTAGGGCCGCCGCCCACCCACGGCAAACTCTGGCATGGCCCGCATTTGCGCCGCCGTTGCCAGCTCTCCCCACTCCTGGGAGACTGACCGGGAAAAGAGTAAGGCGATCGCCACCGTCAGCCCCAGCCCCAGCAGCCACAGGCGACCATCCCCCCGCTGCGCCGACCGGGTCAGCCGCCCCCTGGTCCACTGCACCGTCAGGGTCGCCATGCTCACCAGCAGCAGTTGGGGATAAATCAGCCCCTGGAGCGCCATGACGCCCAAACAGGGAAGGGGCGATCGCCGCACCAGGTAGTACAAAAATGCGGCAAACAACGGGTAAACAAAGGCTCTGGGGGTGGCAGAAACCAGGTCATCCTTGAGCCAGACGTTCTGGTTAAACACCAGGGCCACCAGCAGTCCCGCCAGGGGATGGGGCCAGAGCCAAGCCGTCAGCCGCACCAGGTAACCCGTCGCCACCAGCGCCAGGGGCAGGGGCAAACATTTGGCTGCCACCAGCGGGTCAAGGCCCAGGTGGGCGATCGCTTGATAGATCAGCCGAAACCCCACCGCCTGGAGGGAGGTGTAGTAGTTGGCGATCGCATCCTGGGGAAACAGCCGGGGGTCTACGAAGCGCTGGAGCCAGACGATGTGCAGGCGGGCATCGTCCTGCACGATGTAGCCGTGGCTAAAGGCATAGAGAATGGTTACCCCGCCAAAGTATAGGGGAACCAGCAGGGCCACGGGCAGCACCCACCGCCGCCCCATGGATGAAGAACTGCTCAGATTCGCACCTCGATCTTTAAAGATTGCGTTAAAACATCGGCATTTTTACTGAGACGAATTAGTTTGTAGAAAAAAATAAGGTTATTCCATACGCTTTGCCGCTATTTTATGGAGCCAGACCTGTGGAACTCAACCAGCTAGATGCAATTCTTAAAATCATCATCAGTATTGCAGTTGTGCCTTTCGCCAAGATCGTATTCAAAATATTGCCAGACTCCTTCATTTTCTTGGGGCTACTATTTATCTGGGTGGTTTGCTTCATCGCCTGTTTGTCGCTCGTGGGTCAGCGGGATCGGCAAAAGATAATGGACAACGAAAAGATCAGGACTGGGAGTCGGAAAAGCTTTGGCTACGATAACCTTCTAGGTTTGCTGGTCGCCGCTCCCTTTGTGGTAACTTTCAGCTACTTCTCAATGGGGTTAGGGGAGTTCGCTACGGGCAGATCCTGGGGGCGAATCCCGGAGGGCACGCGATTTATACTGGTGATCATTGGTTCGCTACTATATTTTGGTATTATTTCTGGTCTCTGGAAGCTGATTTCCTGACGGGGAAGCCCCGGCTGCTCAGGGTTAGATTTCGGAACTGCCCCCAACCGGGCTTGCAGCCTGGGCATACCTCTTTCCACCGCTGTTGGTTACGCAATGCCTCCCCTGCCTCTCCAATCTGCCCCAACGTTGGTTGATCTACTGGGCGATCGCGCCCAGCAGCAGCCCGACCAGACTGCCTTCACCTTCCTGCGCAATGGGGAAGACCCGGCCCCGCCTTTGACCTACGGGCGACTGGATCGGCGGGCACGGGCGATCGCCACTTCCCTGCAAACTGTCCTGGCACCGGGGGAGCGGGCGGTGCTGGTCTACCCCTACGAGGCCGGACTGGAGTTTATCGCCGCCTTTTTGGGCTGTCTCTACGCTGGAGTGGTGGCCGTGCCCAGCCATCCCCCCCGCAACCGCTATGGCTTTGCCGATCTGGCTGCCCGCCTCGCCGCCGCCGAGACCACCACCCTGCTCACCCCCGCCTCTCTACGGGCAAAGCTCCAGCGCCAATTTGCCGAGGTAGACGCCGCTGCTAACCACCGGTGGATCATCCCAGAGCAGATTCCTGAGGCGATCGCCCCCGACTGGCAGCGCCCCGATCTCCGGGAAGACAATCTCGCCTTTCTCCAGTTCACCTCTGGCTCAACGGGGCAGCCCAAGGGGGTAATGGTGACCCACCAGGGGCTGCTCCACAACCAGCGGGTGCTGCAGCAGGCTTTTGGCCACACCGACCAGTCCATTGGTGTGGGGTGGCTGCCCCTGTTCCACGACATGGGGCTGATCGGCAACGTCCTGCAGGCTCTGTACCTGGGCACTGCCTGCGTGCTGATGTCCCCCATCGACTTCATCCAAAAACCCGTGCGCTGGCTGCAGGCCATCTCCCGCTATCGGGCCACCACCAGCGGCGGGCCAAATTTTGCCTACGACCTGCTCTGCCGCTACGTGACCGAAGCCCAGAAGCAGACTCTGGATCTCAGCACCTGGAGCTTAGCCTTCTCAGGAGCCGAACCCGTGCGGGCCGAAACCCTGGAGACCTTTGCCACCCAGTTTGCCGCCTGTGGCTTTCGGCGGGAAGCCTTCTATCCCTGCTATGGCATGGCGGAGGCCATTCTGTTCATCACGGGCGGCACGAAGGCGATCGCCCCCACCGTGATCCAGGTCGATGAAGCGGCTCTGGGGGAAAATCGGGTGATGGTTTCGGCGCGATCGCCCCGCTGCCGAACGCTGGTGAGCTGTGGCTATCCCTGGCTGGAGAGTGCGATCGCCATCGTCAATCCCGACACCCAGCACCGCTGCCCCCCGCAACAGGTAGGGGAAATCTGGGTCGCAGGGCCAGGGCTGGGGCGAGGTTACTGGCACCAGCCCCAGGAAACGGAGCAGACCTTTCAGGCTTTTCTGGCGGACACGGGAGACGGCCCTTTCCTGCGGACTGGCGACCTGGGCTTTATCCACGACGGGGAGCTGTACATCACCGGGCGGCTCCGTGACGTACTGGTGTTCTGGGGATTCAACCACTATCCTGAGCGCATTGAGGCCACCGTGCAGCGCTGCCATCCGGCCTTTCCCGTGGACAGAGGGGCGGCCTTCGCAATTCCCGTCAATGGCCAGGATCGCCTCGTCGTTGTCCAGGAAGTGGAGCGGCGCGATCGCCACCGCATTACCGCCGCCGATGTAGTGGAAGCCATTCGCTGGGCCGTGTTTGACGAACACTTTGTAGACGTATACGCGATCGCCCTGCTCAAGCCCGGTGCCCTGCCCAAAACCCCCAGCGGTAAAGTTCAGCGAAGACTCTGCCGCGACAAGTTCCTGGACGGCAGCCTGGAGGTGATTGACCAGTGGCGATCGCCCCCCCACTCGATCAGCGATATTCCCGCCATGGTGCGGCGCTACCTGAACCCGGTGGTGCATCTGCGGCGCTATGGGGCAACTGTCCGGAGGCGTTTGAACCAGTGGCTCCGACGGGCCTGATTGAGCAAAGAACAAGGGGGGCCAGGGGGGCGATCGCTCCCCACCTGCTAACGGCGCAGGAACTTGAGCAGTTCCCGGTTCACCGTCTGCGGCACCTCTTGCTGAATCCAGTGACCGCACTGGGGCACGAATTTAAGGTGGAACGGTGCCGAGATGAAATGCTCCAGTCCTTCCGTAAGGGTATGGCTCAGGAAGCCGTCCTCCTCCCCCCAGAGCACCAGGGTGGGCACGGTGATCGGGCGGACGGTACGGTTCCACTGGCGCATCAAGCTTTGGGGCGACAGCAGGTTGCGGTAGTAGCTGATGGCGGCGGACAGCACCCCCGGCTTTTCCAGCGCCGCCTGGTAGATTTCCGTGTCCTGGCGGGTAAATGCCCCCTTGCGGACAGCCTGCTCCTGCAGCATGTTGCACACAAAATTCTTGAGGTTCAGGCGGATGATGCGCTCGGGCAGCTCAGGAATCTGGAAGGCCAGCAGGTACCAACTGCGGCGAATCTGATCCAGGTTGCTGGTCAACTCCTGCATGAAGCGTTGGGGATGGGGGCCATTCAGCACCGAGAGGGACTGGACCGACTGGGGAAACCGATGGGCAATGTGCCAGGCGATCGCCCCGCCCCAGTCATGACCAACGATGTGGGCCTTCAGATAGCCCATACTCTGGATCAGGCCCCGGACATCGGCACTGAGGGTGTCCAGGTCATAGCCGCCCTTGGGCTTGTCGGAGTCGTTGTAGCCCCGTAAATCGGGAACTACTACTTTGAAATGGCGAGCCAGTGCTGGAATTTGATGTCGCCAGGAATACCAGAATTCAGGAAAGCCGTGGAGGAGAACGACGAGTTCGCCCTCTCCCTGGGTGACGCAGTGGAGACGGATGGAATTGGTGTCTACAAACTGGTGCTGCCAACCCGTCGGCATAGAGAGTATTGATGCGGTCATGCGTGTGCTACCAAACGTGGCAAAAACGGTCAAGTGGGTGGGAGCAGATCCCGGCAGTAGCCCAGTCTATCCTGGACAGACTGAACCCTAAAAAATCCAGGGGAAGATTTAAGATGTATCTCACGCTACCCATTATCAGTTGTACTGCGTCTAGCTACGGTTAGACAAACCAGCGGAATACGGATTTTTCTGAAGCAATCTCAGCCAGGGTGTCCCTTTGGATAGAGCTGGAGATTAATAATTAATGGCAGTGAATCAAAAATGCTCCTCAGTATAGATGCGATCGCCCTCCAACCTGCCCTATTCTCGGTCTTGACTGAAGGGGAAATTTAACCCTGGTAAGGGAGTTTGACCGTCCTTGATGAGTGACCTTTGAGAACCTATTCGAAAACCCCGGCAGGGGTTTGGAATTCCAAAAACTCTAGCGAGTTTGCGGACAGCACTCAATCAGCTTCTTTGATTAAGAACTGGTCAGGCCCTTTTTGATCGACCCACCAGGGCAGGGCATCACTGCTGACATCATTGGGATACCGCCATTTCCTGAGTGCCCATCACCGTCGCGGCACTGACTTGTCAGCGTGGGACCGACTTTCAGTCAACTGTTGACAAGGTTTAGGAGACAACGGGGTTATGACGATTGGATTAAGAGAAGACGTTATCTACATTCTGCTGCAAAAAATTGGGGAAGGCGACCAGGCTGCCAACGGCAAACACGGCGTTAATTTCACAGCATCCGACTTTGCTGGACGCAAAGTCACCAAGTCTGATTTGCTGGGCCACCTCGACTATTTGAACCAGAAGCACTACATCAATGCCGACTTTTCTGGTAACGCCTACGCTACCCAGGAGGATGTGCCCGCCGTCGCCGACCCCGACGAATTTGAGGCCCGCGTCGCCAATACTCTGGGCGCAAAGGATGGCCCCCTTCCCCATTTGATTACCTTTGAAAAAGCGGAGCTCACCGACAAAGGGCGGCAAATGCTGGAAAAAATGAACGCCAATCTGCCCAAAGCCCTCGAAACCGGTCCTGCGGTTCCCATTGCCACCAAGGATATGCCCTTCCTGGAAAAGGTGATGCTCAAAGGGGAGCTGGCGGATATCTTTGATGCCCGTGACGTCAGTGAAGTTGTGTTCCGCACTATGCGCGACATGATGACCAACGAAGCTTCCGACCGGGTTGAGAGCGAGCTGCACAAGCCAGCAGAGCCGACGGATGACAAAGCATTGCAAAACGAAGTGGCGGAACTGTGGCACGATACCAATCCCCTGGTGCGGTTTCTGAGCAACCTGCGCCCGCCGCTGATTATTGATACAGACACCTTTCTTTTCCGCATTCGCCAGGAAGCTGGGCTGCCTGCCGGTACAACGGCTGAGGCGGCCACAGCAGCCGTGTTTTCCGCCACTAAAGACGAGCTTTCAGACGAGCGGGTGAAAGAAATTGCAGAGTTCCTCCCGGATAGTCTGCGCAAAATGTGGCAGCAGGCGTAAGCCCAACCCGTTTAACGTCATAGCTCCCACCTGGAGCGGGAAAAATTTAGCGGGACAGTGGAACGCCTGGTGCTCCACTGTCCCGCTTTAAGTTGGTACCCACCTCCGCGTCACAGAGGCTTTACACCTCTTGAGCGTCCAAACGCGAAAGGGTAACGCTATATGCTGAAGCTCAGTTTATTGTTTTTATGCCGATCCAAAGGGCAGGGAGTCGGTTTTATGATTGTAACAGTCACTGTGGTGTGCTCTCCAGGATGAGCGAAACTTTATGAAGCAAGTGTGGATGATGGTCGGGCCGATTTTGGGATCGCTTCTGCTGGCCGGTCTGATTGTGTCGGCCACAACCAACTACACATCGGTACCACCTCTGCCGGAGGAGGGCGATCGCACGGCTCCAGTTTCCCAAACGCCAGTTTCCCAAACGCCGGTTTCCCAAACGCCTCCCTCCCCGGCTGCTCGTGCCGAAGACGCCGCCCCCCGCACAACACCAGTGGTGTCCACCAGCGGCTCTGACCCCACGGTGGTGGCTACTCCCCCCGACCAGGCAACCGTGACTGCAGCGAACCCCACTGCGGCAGCGAACTCAGCAGCGGCTTCAGGAAACGCACCGGAAATAGCCACCGCAAATCAGGGGGGCGATCGCCCCCTCCAGGAGGAAGGATTTCCCCGCCCCGCCCAAATTCTAGGGGCTACTCAGGTCGGCACCAACTGTCGGGCAAACCCCTGGGGCGACATAGTTGGCGGCTTGACCGCTGGGGCGACGGTCACCGCCGAGCGCTGGCAGGCCGACGATCGGGGGGAGCCTTGGTTCTATGTCTCCAGCCCCCAACTGCCCCAGGGTTGCTGGGTTCACGATAGTCGCATCCAGCTTGCCAGCACCGCCATCCAGCCCGATGGGCGGGAAGCGGTGGCCAGTGATTCAACTCGTAGCCGTGATTCGTCTCAAGCGGTGTCTCAAACGGTAACCAATGCCCCCGATCGAGCGGTCTCCAATGCAGCGCTTCCCCGCCAGGGACGGGTAATTGGCGACGCAGATGATGACACCAACTGTCGTCATGAACCCTGGGGCGAAGTGGTGGCAACGCTGGCAGGGGGAGGTGCGATCGCCATTAGCGATCGCACCACCGACGCCGATGGGGCTACCTGGTTCCGAGTTACAACGCCCCAGGTTCCAGACGGCTGCTGGATTCATAGCAGCCGCATCGCTGGCTAAAACCTATCCGAAAATCCTGTTTGGGGTTCTGGCTACCAAAAACTCTGGGGAGGCTTCGAATAAGTGCGAAGCGTCTCTACCAGGCGAGTTTCCCTACTGGGATAGAGGCTACGCAATGACCGTCACGGTAGGCTTAGGATTATTTGCGCTACCGGAGCCACCCCGCTGTATGGCTGATTCTAACCGCCGCGATGCCGAACGTCCCCTCGCCCTAAAAATCCTCAACAGGCTGGTTGTGGCCCTTTCGTTTGGCATTTTGCTCAGTTTTTTGATTTTCCTGGCCGTTAATTCCTTCCGAGCCAGCTTTGCCATGGGGATGCGCAGCATCAGTGCCGGGTTTCTGCCGCTCCTGGTGATTACCTACCTGGCGTTTTTCACCGAACGCTTCAAAGGGGTTTACCGCAACTACATTCCTAACATTAACTTGTTTGTGATTTCGACCCTGTGGACGCTCATGCTGATGGCGGGATTCGCCGGCCTCTACGATACCGAGAGCCTCCTGGTCGTGCCCGTGGTCGAGCTCGTGTTTTCCTTTACCCTGATTGTTCTAATTACCCTCTATAAGGGCAAAGACTATACCACTGCCCTGGGGGCGTCCTATGGCATCCTCACGGGGGTAATTGGGTTTTCTGCCTTCTACTGGCCTTGAAGACCCCGCAGTCGGAAAAGCAGCACCTGGGTCACCTGATTCTCGCTGAAATTGTCGTCACTAACCAAGATCAGGCTGGGGGTGCGATCGGGAAGCAGCGGGCCGAGGGCCATGCCCTCCAGATTGTCTAGAGAAATGCCCAGATCACCCAGATCCAGCACCAGGCGCTTGCGGATGGGCTGAATGCCGCTTGTGTCCTCGCCAAACTGCTCGATCTGGGAAGTGTCCGTCGCGTCCCCCATGGCGATTTGAAACAGCTTGACGCCTACCCCGGCCAGGCCGTATGACCGCTCCATACTCAGCAGATGTCCCCCCTGATCCAGGACCACCAGCTCCACGAGGCCGTTGTCCACCGCTCCAAAGGGTTTTGGGTCGATGGGGTAGAGATGCTCCGCCAGCAAGGTTTCCTGGTCTTCCCCCACCAGGTAATGCAGCAGTCGTCCGCCCATCGGCTGATCAGCATCGGTAGGGGGAGCGTCCTGCTGGAGCCGTTCCTCAATGCCAGCAAACACGCGGAATGGTTCTAGCCGCCCCACACCCCGACCTGCGGCACTGATGGTCAGCGCTTCGAAGCCCTTATTGTTCTGCACGCCTTGGGGTGAATCGGCCTCAACAGCGGGCAGGTAGCGCTGGGGGATGGGAAGGGCGTTCAGCCGTTCCCCCGTCTCCAGGTTGAACTCGTTGATGAAGGGGGGAATACCTGCCTCAGCGTCTCCCTCGCTGGCGATGAATACCGTATCCCGAGGGGAGAGGGCCAGCCCTTCCGGGTCGATGGTGCCAGCGGGGTAGAGGTCGCCCGTTTCGGTACGCAATAGCGTTGCGGATTCTACGGCGATCGCCTCGATACTGGCCGTCTCCGGCTGACTGCGATCCAGCACAAACTGGAGGGTGAAAAACCGGGCGGGGGCGACGTTGCCCCGATCGTCTGACAGGGCATAGAGGCGATCGCGCTCCCGGTCGTAGGCTAGAGCCGACAGCCCCCGCACGGGCATGCCGTCAAATTCCAGGCTGGAGGGAATCTGGTAGACATCCAGAAACTCCAGGGAGAGGGGCAGAAATAGCCGCTCCTCGGCACTCACCTGGGGCAGGGCACAGCTAGTCAGGAAGCTGGCAACCAGGAGAAGGGCGATTGCCCTCACCCACCGTTGCCAGCCGCATAGTAGATTCAGGCCAGAACCAATCATGGAAACCTTGTGAAATCAGTCCAGCCTGATACTACTACAGAGTTTCCCGACTGGATAATGCCAGTGGTTTCTCTTCAAACAACTCCTTCGAACTGGACTCTCCCGCTTTCCGCAGGCGGTGGGCCAGCATCCCACTGAGTAGCCCCAACCCGGCTGCTTGAACCGCAAAAACGGCCATGAGGGTCGCCAGGGAAAAGGACACGTACTGCATGGGCCATGGGAAAACCAGCAGCCACAGCTCAGAATAATAGGTGCCAGTAATGCTCAGCACCAGGGAGGGAAGAGCAAACAGGGCCGCCACCGAGCCAAAGGCGATTACTGCCCGCCGCTGCCAGGAGGTGAGGAGAATCAGCTGCGTGATGGCAGCGTAGATCAGCACCAGGAATGTACTGGAAATCAAGGTTGCCAGGGCGGCGACTGGGTCATCGTATCCCGTGCGCATCAGCCACCCTATCGCCAGCACCAGCAGAATCAGACCATTGAGGGCGATCGCCACCAGGGCCGGACTATCTTTCCCCCACACCAGGTCAGACCAGAGGCTGCGGTTCTTCCGGCCTTCCAGCCCCAGGTGACGATAGCGGGCCCAGTCGTGGAGGGGCTGGCGCTGGGGCGTGAGGGCCACCAGCAGCAGGCAGAGGAAGAGCAGATCCAGCCAGACAATGCCCATCAAGTTATTCGATGCCCAGTTTTGTGACTGCTGTGCCAGATCAGTACCAGCAAACGTGGGAATTTTCCAGACGAATCCCAGCAGCATCCCCTGGAAGCAAAGGGTGAGCCAGTAGCTTTCCTGCTTGGAGATCAGGGTGGCGTTGGGCGTGTAGAAGCGGCGACGCAGCGATCGCCAGATCCAGGCGCTCCACACCCCAAAATTCAGAGCCATAAACGCGGCGATCGCCCCCGCACTGCCAGATATGCCACACCAGTTCCAGGAATTCAGGAAATCGGCACCCGTCCCCCCCAGCTCAGTCCAGTAGCTGAGTGGCGAGAAGAGGGGAATCCAGTGGGCAACGGTATTTTCACTGCTGTGGGCGTAGCGAGTCTGAAGCATGAAGGTCTGGGCCATCAGGGCTAGCCCGCCGCCGAGCCAAGCTTGAAAACCCCCCAGACCGTGACACACCATGCCAAACAGCAGGGCGGTGCTAAAAAACAGCAGACAGCCCAGGCCCAACATCAGGTCAAACCCCAGGATGCGAACAAAGGAGAGGTTGCCAGATAGACCCAGCAGGAAATGGGCAGGTAGAATCAGGCCAACGGCCAGGTACAGTAGGCTGGGCACCCCTAATATCTTGCCGCTAAGAATTGACCAGGCTGACTGGGGGCTGAGGCGCACAAAGTTGAGCGTTCCCCGCTTCTCTTCCTGATCCAGGTCACCAATGAGCCAGAAACAGCCCAGAGCGAGCAGGGGAAAGGTAATCCAGGCACTGAGCTGCCAGAAGGTAGTTTGGAACCAACCCTGCCACTCAACCGCATAGTCGCTGGTACCAGGAATCAATTGGCAGGGCTGGGTGCCTTCATAGCCGTACTCTGGCGAGGAATTGGGGGGAAGCGTTTGGACGCTGGGTCGGCGACAGTAGCTGTTGTGAACGGTCGAGGTCAGCACGCGGGGCAGCTCGACATCGATCTGGCCCACATTGGGGCGGTTGAGGGTTAGCTTCACCGTCGTGCCCGGAACGCTAGAGCGGAGGGTTGCCCGGTCGGACAATTCGGGGGATGCCAGAGCCGCTGCGAACTCTCCCTCAATCAGCTTTTGATAGTCGGTGTAGGTCATGGTGTCCTCCAGGGGCGTCCCGTCTACAGACAGGACGCGATCGCCCACCTGCACTCGTGAAACGGTGCGGGCCAGGTCTGGATAGGCGGCGTTTGGCTCAATCGGCTGAAATAGATCAATGCGGGTGATGTAGCCAAACTCACTAGCCTCACCCGTTGCCGAATAGTTGTATTCGACTGAGGGGTTGGGGTAGGTGTTGATGCGCAAATCCATTGGGCTGAACGACCCCGGCAGCATCCCAAACGTAATGATCAGAAACAGCAGTTGGAACAGGCCGGAGAGCAGAACGGCGATGATGAGGTTGCGGGGTTTGAGGCGGCCTTTGAGTTCCCGCAGCAGTTGTGGATTCCAGCCAATGGTGCGGTCGATGAGGTTGATTAGCATGTGGGTGAGGAGTGAGGGTGGGTGAGTGCGTGAGTGGGGGGAAATTAAGCGGATTGTTTGTGGTCGATTTTGAAGAAGATGTCTTCCAGGGTTTCGTGGACGGTGTGGAATTCCGTGATGGTGACTCCGGCGGTGACCAGCGATCGCAACAGTTCGGCACTGTCGGGAGCATTGCCAGAGAACTCGACCCGGAGCTGCCGGAGGGTGGAGTCGGCGGCGGGGGGGCGATCGCCCGGTCGCTGGCGGCGGCGGCTCAGCTCGTCTACCCAGCCCCACTGATCCACCAGAGGGTGCTGATTCAGGGTGGCCTCCAGATTGGCAGCCGGAGTGATCACGGAAATTTCGATGTGCTGACGGCTCAGGCGGCGGTAGAGTTCCGCCAGGGGGGCGCTTTCCACCAGATAGCCCAGCTCCATGATGCCGATGGAGGTGCACATCTCTTCCAGGTCGCTGAGGACGTGGGAGGAAATCAGGATGGTCATGCCCGCCTCTTTGAGGGCGTGGATGATGTCGCGGAACTGCGATCGTGCCACCGGATCTAACCCCGAAACGGGTTCATCCAGCAGCAGCAGCAGGGGTTGGTGAATGATGGTGCGGGCCAGACTCAGCCGCTGGCGCATCCCCCGCGACAGGGTGGGAATGGGGCTGGTGCGCTTGTGGGTGAGGCTGACCAGATCGAGCACCTCGTGCAGACGGCGGCTCCGTTCTGGTTCCTGGAGCTGATAGAGGCGGGCAAAGTAGTCCAGGTAATCCCAGACACTGAGGTCTTCGTATAGGGGAAAGTCGTCGGGCAGGTAGCCGAGATGACGCTTGATGGTGGGGTTGCGGCGATCGCGCATCACCTGGTTGCCATTGATGTAAATCTCGCCAAGGGTGGGGTCTTCCGCCGCCGCCAGCATGCGGATCAGGGTAGTTTTCCCGGCCCCGTTTGGCCCGATCAGGCCATACACCTCGCCTATTTCCACCTCCAGATCCACGTCCCGCACCGCCAGGTGGCGGTTAAACTGCTTGGTGAGTCCTTTGGTGGCGATCGCCAGCTCTCGTCCCATGTTCCAGCCTCCTCTGGTAATATGGCAGACGCCATACCGCTGTACCGGTTATCACATTCACGGCAGCCCCATGAGACCTCACGGTTGGGTCTGCTGGTTTATCTGCCAAAGCTATAAAACATTGATTCGGTTATAACAGGTGCGCCTAGCTATCTGTCACCCCTGGGTATTATTTTTATGAAGTGGCACAGGGGAAATTGCGGAGAAGAACGGTTTTGGATGGCGATCGCGCAGCACGGTAATTCTGTCTCTCCTGCCACAGGTCTCCGCTTGCCTCTAAGATTGAAGAAACAGACGGTCACTCTCTCCTATGGATGCGGTCACTCTCCACCTCAACCCCGTCATTCAGCTCTCAGACAAACAGTTCTTTGAACTATGTCGTGCCAATCCCGACATCAAATTTGAGCGCAATGCTAACGGAGATCTGATCATCATGCCGCCCACTGGAGGAGAAACAGGCCGACGCAATGCTAAGCTTACAGCCCGATTTGTGGTCTGGAGTGAACAAACCCAACTCGGCGAAATCTTTGATTCGTCCACCTGTTTCAAACTCCCCAACGGAGCCGATCGTTCCCCCGATGTCGCCTGGATTCAGCAAGACCGCTGGGATGACCTCACGCCCAAACAAAAGGAAATGTTTCCACCGATCGCCCCTGATTTTGTCCTGGAGCTGATGTCCCCCACCGATACCCTTCAGGCCACTCAAGCCAAAATGCAAGAATACATCGACAATGGAGTGCGCCTGGGATGGCTGCTCGATCCAAAGTCCCAAAGGGTTGAGATCTATCGTCAGGGGCGATCGCCTGAAGTTCTTGCATCTCCCACAACACTATCAGGGGAGGAAGTGCTGTCAGGCTTTACTCTCGATATGGCTGTCGTTTGGTTGTAGTCGTATCAGCGGAAGCTACAGAACTGCTAAAAGAATGTTTGTAAATAACTTGTAACCATTCTGAAAACCTTGCCCTTGCTCGATCCCCCCTAGCCCTCCTTCAAAAGGGAGGAATACAGCTAAAGGTCTGAAGTCCCCCTTCTCAAGGGAGATTTAGGGAGATCGAGACATCAGTTTACAAACACCCTCTAAAGGGTGGACAATCTAATGCTACAAGTGTAGTATGTAGACATCCAGAACTGTAATACAAATACTACAGCCTTCCATGATACTCATCCTCACCACCTTAGCCAGCGCCATGCAATGCCGACCTCAACACGGTTTAGGCAGAGCAGCGGCGTTGTTTTCGTTTGAGGAGACGTATTGGTTTAGTGGCGGTAAATCCGTCAGCGAAGGCATTGATAGCAACATCGCCGGACGACCCAATCTGGGGCAATCTACTGGCAGCGGGAGGTGCAGGGCAATCCTGACACCGACATAGGGAAAAGCATATCCACTTCCCACCCCCCGCTCCTGGTCGTCAGAGGCGGGGGTTCTTTTTTGAGGAGAAAACTCATGCAGACCGAGCAGCGACAAAAGATTCCAATACTCCAGAACCAGGTTGTGGTGTTCTCCAAGAACTACCTGCCCCTGGCACGAATCAACATTAAACGGGCGATCGTTCTCTTAGTTACGGGACAGGCAGAGACTCTGGAGTTCACCAGCACCCAGCAATGGGAAGTACGCTCTCCCAGCGTCGTACTACAAATCTCGGACCACATCCGGTTGACCAGCGGTAATCCAGAGCGGCACTGGAAAGTTCCTCCAGTCAATCGCCGGGAAGTCTTCCGCCGCGACAACCACACCTGTCAGTACTGCGGCAGCACCAAGCACCTGACGCTGGATCACGTCATTCCCCGCTCAAAAGGTGGAACCCACACCTGGGACAACGTGGTGACCGCCTGCGAGAAGTGCAATTCATGCAAAAGCGATCGCCTCCTGCATGAAACCTCAATGGTACTCAAAACCAAACCCAAAGCACCGATGCACCCTGCGTTAGCGAAGCTCTCCGAAGGAATCGCCTTTGCCGAGCAGTTTTGGAAAGAATAGCAGCCTATTGAACCCTGACCTCAAGCCAGAAAGGAGGCACGACCGATGTTAAAGCTGAACTACACCGATGTTGGACTGTACATGGAGCGGACCATGACCAACCCCGAACTGTTGATTGCCCAGCGAGTTCTCCTGGCGACGCGGTTAGGGCGATCGCTCCATATTGAACCCGGTCGTGTCTCCTTTCTGCTACCTGCTGATATTCCTCAACTGAAGGTGCTGAAGACGGCATTAAATCGAGAATACGGCTCAGTAGCCACCCTTATTGCTGTAGATAAGGAGTTTGTCGAAATTGGGCTGAGTGGAAGCTGGATCGCCGAGGACAAAGACGCTCACGAAGGGTTGTTCTTGGCGGTGATGAGCGATCGAATTGAGCGTTGCATCTACAAGCTGTGGCAGATGAGCGAAGTCCACATTTCCTCTCCAGCTTAGAGGCCAGATTCAGTGGGAGAGAGCGATACAAGGATTTTCTGAGAGCCGTTCTCTCCCATCTCAAAAAAAGTTGTAGCACCCCCTTGACGCTTGTAGCATGTTGTATTATATTTGTAGTATGAGGTGAGACACAGAGGAGCTAATCTAATGAACACTCGCTCCGTTACTAAAAACAATGGTCTCTTGAAGTTCTTAGAGTTCTTACCCACTCATGTTTCTGGCATTTTCACGCCACTTCAAGATGACTCATCAAATCAGGGAAAGTCATCTTTCACTCAGTACAAACAAAAGCGACAGAACATCCAGCAAGTCTATTACCTGGAACGGCGTTGCTTCTTCTGATTCCTGCTGATTCATCAGCAAACCTGAACCTTGAAAACTGAATCGCCACCTTTGGGGATGTAGCTTAGTCTGGCTCAAAGCAGTCGCCTGTCGAGCGAAAGATCGTGGGTTCAAATCCCATCATTCCCGTGTAGCTTTCAACCAGTTGTTGTTAGGCTTTACACTAACAACAACTGAAAAGCCGTGTAGCTTCAGATGGTTAGTACTTCGCACTGACCATTAACTGAAAAAGCCGTACAGCCTTGTGGACGAATAGAAAAGTCGTTCTGGTTCTCAGCCAGAAAGAAGCGGGTGCAACTCCCGTCAAGGCTGCCAATGAGGGTGTAACTCAGATGGACAGAGTGCTTGTTTCCGAGACAAGTGGTCACAGGTACCGCTTCGCGGAAGCAAGCTACGATCCCTGTCATCCTCGCTCGTGGAAATTGGCATCACTTGCTCCGAAACCAACAAACGGACGGTTGCAGGATTGGGGTACCCTTCGGGAAGGCAAAGCCTACAATTCCCCACGTTTCCACCAAATCTCCAGGTCGCCAAGTGGGAAGGCGTTGGTCTGCAAAACCGACTATTCGTGGGTTTCTCCATTCGGAGACGCTTCGCGAACGATTCCCACCCTGGAGTCCAAACTATTGCAGCGTAGCTTAATGGCAAAGCCCCAAGCTCATAACTTGGTCATTACGGGTTCGACTCCCGTCGCTGCGACCCATGCACAGATGGTGTAACGGCAGCACAAGGGTCTCCAAAGCCTTTTGTCCGGGTTCAAATCCTGGTCTGTGCGTTCTATGGTGTGCCCTCATCCGAGAAGCCTACATACTGGTCACTCGCTTTAAAAGCGAAGTAGGTACCCTTCGGGAAGCAAGCTACGACTCCTACAGCCTCCGCCAACCTTGGAGGCTGAAAAAACAGCTTCTCAAACTTGCACACTGTAGAAATCTCAAAGCTTGGTGCTGTAGGCAAATTGGTAAAGCCGTCGATCTTTCAAGTCGATGCTTGCGGGTTCAACTCCCGTCGGCACTGCCAAATCTTGCTCATGTTTGAGCAGCAAAAATAAATCATAGGTCGGCTCGCCTATCAGCGTGGGCAACTGTCTGTAAAACAGCCGCTTCTTGCGTTGCAGGTGCGACTCCTGCCCGACCTACCAATCATGGAGAGTAAATCGATCAGGCGAGCAACTTCGTTGAGCTTCGCTAACGGCGCTGTTTGCTAAACAGATGGATGAAGAATTGTGGTTTCTCCTTCGGAGACGCTCCGCGAACGAGTCCACTGCTCTCCGCCTCTGAGGACGTGGTGTAACTGAACAACATCTCAGATTACGAACCTGAAGAGTGGGGGTTTGAGTCCCTCCGTCCTCGCCAAACAGGGAGGTTGTCCGGCACGGACGAGGAAAGCGTCTTGAAAACGCCTGCGGGTGAAATACACCGTCAAGAGTTCGATTCTCTTAGCCTCCGCCAAATTTTAATTGTGTGGGAAGTTGGTGAAGCTGGTGCTCACGTGCCGCTGTTGGCTTGCCTGTCCGAAGGACATAGACGGCGAGAAGGCGGTTCAATCCCGTCACTTCCCACTTATTGGTGATGTATTTGAAAGCTGCGCTTCGCGCAGCTTTCAAAAAAGAAATAACTCACTCATTGCCCCATAGCTCAATGGCAGAGCGAGCGGCTGTTAACCGCGAGATTGCAGGTTCAAGTCCTGCTGGGGCAGCCATTCATTGCCGAGTGGACAACATGGAAAGTCGCTGTGACTCTGAATCACGGAGATGCTGGTATCTCCTGACGGAGACGCTACGCGAACGACCCCAGCCTCGGCATCCAATTCAATGCCCTGTGGTGTAACTGGCAACATCCCGCTCTTTGAAAGCGAAGATTCCAGGTTCAAATCCTGGCGGGGCAGTTGGGAGGGAAACAGTCGCCTGGGTCAATCCTCTGTATTCCTCCCATTTCTCAAGGATAAAGATTTATTTTTCGTGCGCTTCGCTCACGAAAATAAATTTCTCAAACACACTTACTCCTGTAGCCCAACCGGCAGAGGCGGCTGTCTCAAAACCAGTCAATGTGCGGGTTCGACTCCCGCCAGGAGTACCAATTGTGGATGTTGGATTTTAGATTTTGGATTGAAGCACCCAATCTAAAAACCAAAATCGCAAATCTAAAATCACCTACTGCTGTAGCCCAATTGGAAGAGGCGCTGGTCTTAGAAACCAGAGGTTGTGGGTTCGACTCCCACCAGCAGTACCAAGCATCGGGATGTAATTCAGTGGTCAGAAGCCTTGGTTTGGGACCAAGGAGTCGTGGGTTCAAATCCTACCATCCCGACCAATGAATATGGTGTGCCGTGAGAACTCTGTTCTCACGGCACACAAAAAGAAAGTTTGCCCTTGTGACGGAACTGGAATACGTGCTGGCTTCAGGGGCCAGATTTTGTGGGTTTCTCCTAACGGAGACGCTGCGCGAACAAATCCCACCAAGAGTACTGATGCTCCTGTGGCGGAATGGCAGACGCACTAGATCGAGAGTCTAGGTTTTTGTGGGTTCAAATCCCACCGGGAGTACCAAGCACCGAAGGCGGAAGTGGTGGACGCGCACGCCCGATAAGCGTGTTATTAGCAGGTTCAACTCCTGCTCGGTGTACTGATTTTGGATTGCCGATTTTGGATTTTAGACTGCTCTTAATCCAAAATCTAAAATTCAAAATCCTCTTGGGTTGTTAGCTCAGTTGGCAGAGCAGCCGCCTCTTAAGCGGAAGTGCGTAGGTTCAAACCCTACACAGCCCACTCGATTTTAGATTGCCGATTTTGGATTTTGGATTGTCTCTAATCTAAAATCGCAAATCTAAAATCCAAAATCCTATGCCCCTGTGATGCAATGGGTAGACATCACTTGCTTAAACCAAGTGTGTTGCAGGTTCGATTCCTGTCAGGGGTACTTGCGGAGATGGAGCTATGGTGCGCTCTGGGGTCTCATAAGCCTTCACATACCGGGTTCAAATCCCGGCTCCGCTACCAATGCAGACGTGGTGTAACTGGCAACACAGGGGCTTGGTACGCTCCCGATATGGGTTCAACCCCCATCGTCTGATCCAAATGTGTCAAACGATTCCTCCTCCTTCCGTTGTTATACTGACAAGCAAGAGGTGATAGTAATGGTACATATTCGATTTGAGGGGCGATCGCTCGACATCCCAGAAACCCAGTTAGGAATTGCGGCTGGCATGAATGATGTTGCGGTGAAAGAACAAATCTCTCGTCATTTAGATGTGAATGTAAATCGACTTTCTACTTATGTGGTTGATCGCCGTCCAAGCGGTGATTTGATTATTCGTCCTGAAGCGGTTTACGGTTAATTATTCAATTCCGCACGCTGACTTGAAAAGCTTACATACTCAGGGATCAGAAAGTTGCAGGTGCGACTCCTGCTTACTCCGGTTGGGGTGATAGCTCAATCAGTAGAGCATCTGAATGTATTAACAGCTTTCCTAACTTGTGCGGAATAGCAAATTCGATCTGCACTTCGTGCCCTGACTAAAAAAGCTTACATACTTGCTCAATGGTAGAGCAGTCGCCTTGTAAGCGATTGGTTACAGGTTCAAATCCTGTGTATGATCCAACTGCTTTTTTGACTTGCATGAAGTGATTTATTTCCGTGCTAAATTCAGTTCATTCTTCAATTCACGATTTCACTCCTAGATGGAAGGTTTTCTCATGCATCATCCGCTGTTTTACGTCTCTGTTGGACATCGGATTAGCTTGAATAGTGCGATCGCCATTGTTCTGAAGTGTGCGCCCAAATATCGTCTTCCTGAAACCACTCGTCAGGCAAATCAACTTTCTAAAGGGCATACAAAGCCCGTCTCTGCAATCTGAGAAAAAGACATGAGACTAGCATTGGCAATGAAATGTATCAGAACTGACGGTGTGGATAATGAAGCAAAGCAACTTTTGATGGAGATTCTGGACACACCGTTGCCTGTGCGATCGGATAAGTGAGGTTAAAATAGGGCATGGTTCAATTTATTAATGAGCCATGCCTTTTCTGCTCTGCTGTATTGGTTTTGGGCAAAGGAGAGATTGCTGATGGTACAAGTTCCAGAGAAAACTATCACGCTAGAAGAGTTTCTGAGGTTACCAGAGACAAAGCCAGCCAGTGAATATATTGATGGGCGCATTATTCAAAAACCAATGCCACAGGGAAAGCACAGTATCATCCAGGGTGAACTAATTACGGCAATTAATGCTGTAGCCAAAAAACAACGAATCGCCCATGCTTTTCCAGAATTGCGTTGTACTTTTGGTGGCAGGTCAATCGTTCCTGATGTGGCTGTTTTTGCCTGGGATAGAATCCCCGTCGATGAGAACGGTGACATTGCAAATGTCTTTCCGATTTGTCCAGATTGGACAATCGAGGTTCTTTCTCCCGATCAAAGCCCAACAAAAGTGACAGGTAATATTCTGCATTGTCTAAAACACGGATGCCAGATGGGATGGCTGATTGATCCAGATGAGCGATCGCTCCTCATCTACCCATCAGGCCAACAACCGGAATTTCTGGAAGAGGAACAGGATATTTTACCTGTTCCTAGCTTAGTTCCTGGCCTGCAACTCATGATTGCTGATGTGTTGAGCTGGTTAAAGCTTTAGAAGCAGGCACCTGTAGAAACTTTACCTTCGCGGGAGACTACTACAGCTTGCCTAATCTGATTCCGCTGCTAACCCGTTCTTCTCGTCTGGATCTGCGGAGATTCTAGACGCACCGCTTCCTGTGCGATCGGATAAATGAAGGTTAAAATAGAGCATAATCCACTAATGTGTGGATTATGCTCTTGTTGTCTCAGTAAGTCGAGTGTGAGCGGAATATAACTGCTCTTTGATCCAAATTTATTATGAAAAAAATAAAATTGGAAGAAGTCTTTAAACTATCTGGTATCCCATCTTATACTTTTGTTGAGCCTAAAGAGTATAATAAGTTATTAGTTTCGTTGCGCACTCCTGGAAGGGGAGTCGTGATTGAAGGACCTTCTGGTATTGGTAAGACAACGGCTGTTTATCAAGCCTTAGAAAGACTTGGTTTGAATAATAACGTTACCACGCTCTCTGCCAGAAAAAAAGGTGATATTGAACTAATAGAAGCTTTGCGTGATTTTCAGAACGTGGGGACTGTTCTGGTTGATGACTTTCACAGACTTAGTGATGATACAAAAGCATCTATAGCTGATTTACTAAAGATTTTTGCTGATGAGGAAAGAGAAGATTCAAAACTGATAATCATTGGAATAAATCGGTCAGGAGAAAGACTCATTAAATTTGGAGATGATTTAAACACTAGAATAGACGTTATACGTTTTGAGACTAACCCTAATGAGCGAGTTGAAAAACTTATCTCACTTGGAGAAGAGAGATTAAATATTTATCTCTCCACTAAACAAGATATCGTAGATGCTGCTGCTGGCGGATTTTATCTAGCGCAATTTCTGTGCCATGAAACTTGTCTTCAACAAGGTATTTTTGAGGAGCAAGACGAGGGAGTCGAAGTTTCAATTAGCTTTGAGGTTGTACGTCAAAGCATTCTAGATAATTTAGAACGTCGTTTCTTTGAAAAAGCAGCTACTTTTGCAAAAGGAACACGATTGAGGAGAGAAGGAAGAGCACCTTATCTACATATTTTAAAGTGGTTGGCAGATTCAAAAGAGTGGTCAATTCAATTGCAAAACGAAATCTTACGACACTCTGAGCTTAAAGGAAGCGTAAGCCAAGTTGTAGAGAAAGGATACCTTGAACAGGTCATCAAAGATAAAGAGAAAAATTTATTTGGAATTTTTCACTACGAATCTGAAGGTCAGATTCTATCTGTAGAAGATCCCCAATTTATATTTTATCTGCGGAACATTCAGTGGAATATTTTTGCTGCCCGTGTGGGTTATATAAATGTTCACTTTGACTCCCGGTATGACTTTGCTTTGTCCTTTGCAGGAACAGACAGGGACTATGCAGATAAGCTGTTTAAGCTTTTACAGGAAAGAGAGTTTGAGGTTTTTTATGACAAGAATGAGCAACATCGAATTTTAGCTGAATCTCTTGAAGAGTACCTAGCTCCAATCTATAAGACTGAAGCCAAATATATAGTTTGCTTTTTGGGAAAGGATTATCCTCAAAGACTTTGGACAAAGTTTGAGTCTGATCAATTTAAAGCACGATTTGGAGACGGTTCAGTGATTCCTATTTGGTTTAAGGATGATCCGGCTAGTATGTTTGACGACTCTCGAAAGGTCGGTGGGTTTATCCTTGATACTGATGAGGATATTGACTCCCAATTAGATGAAATAGCTGAAACATTGACTAAGAAAATAGCAGATAGAATAACTGAGAAACAACTAGAACTTAGCTTGAATATAACTGACGAGTAAAGCCCGACAATCATCCCAATTTAATATAGTGCTAACACACTTAGGTTAGAATCCTCACTGAGTTGGATGATGTCTTGATAATGCGATCGCAATATCTCTTCAATTTGACTTGTTGAACAATTACCTCGTCGAATCCAAATAATTTTTGGTGGAAAACCTCGTAGAACACTCAATTCGCTAAAATCGGAATCTCTGGTTGCAACAGTGAAATCATTTTGATTAGCATATTCCCATACTGCGCGATCGTCTGCCTGATCCAGGCTAACAAAAAAAACGTGTTGGGAATCAGGATACAAATCAGCAAGACGGTTAACCAATCGAGGCGACAAATTTTGATCAAATAGTAGCTTCATGCTTGAATTGTCAAAGTTTGTCTTTCTCGATCAGCCGCATAGCTCAAGCAAGCCAGAATATCTTCCTGAGTTAGATAGGGGAAGTCATTCAGAATTTCCTCATACGTCATACCCGAAGCCAAGTAGGACAACACATCACAAACCGTGATTCGCATTCCACGAATACAAGGTTTTCCGCCCCGTTTGCCGGGTTCGATCGCAATAATGTCTTGATATCGCATGGTTTCCTTTCAGGCTGAGATATAATTATCCTAACATTTGTAGCAGTAGAGAAGCCTAATTCTTTCAGGAATTCCCTGGCCCTACTTGTAGTATAATGTAGTATATATTGTCTTATGGATTTGGGCGATCGCTCAACTAGAGGTGATTGTGATGAGCGATAGGTCGAAAGCGTATGAGGTGGCGGCGATCGCCCTTCAAAAATCCTTGCATAATACGCAGTAGTATCTCATAAATTCCTGCGTGCCCTGACCTGGAGAGCCTACATACAGGTCTAGGATGGGAGCTTGATAGCCTCGTCTCTTTAGAGCGAGGTGGAAAAGCGACTTGGGAACTTTAGTTCCCGTCGTCTCTGATATAATCGTACTATGCCGGTTTTCAAGATTCCGGTTGACCACAAGGCTGAAAGAGCCGGTGGAAGCTGACAAGTTTCGGGCAGAGAAGTCTGCACCGAAAAGCGTTGAGGATAAGTTGCT
>JAYKGU010000039.1:0-23958 GCA_035285585.1 Synechococcales cyanobacterium | reverse complement strand
TCTAACCTTCGTTTTTCAATGCAGTTTTACTTGCCTGATTTATCCCTCTTGAACGAGACAGCGGCGGGGGCGATTGTGCTTGCATGGGGGCAAACAGGAGAATATCCATGAGCTTCAAGAGAATCATCGCTGCCCTTCACCAATCTCCCCTGCAGTCCGCCATTCTAAACGAAGCCATCGACCTGGCCCATCATGAAAGAGCGGCGCTGCGGCTGGTGCATGCGGTCGATATGCCGACGGCGGTGGCCGGTGCTACCCCCAATACCATTCCCCCCGCCAGCGGTATGGCTATGTATCCCGCCGTGGGCGTCAGTCCCAACCCGGCGGTGACTCGAGGTGTGACCCTGGGACAGCAGGACTGGGACGAAACCGTGCAGCGGATTGAACAGTGGCTTCAGGGGCTACAGCAGGACGCGATCGCCCGTGGAGTAGACGCCAGCTATGAGTTTCGCAATGGCCAACCCGGTGACCAGATCTGTCAGGTTGCGACCGAATGGCGGGCCGACCTGGTGGTGGTGGGGCGGCGGGGCCGTTCTGGGCTGTCCGAGGCTTTTCTGGGCAGCGTCAGCAACTACGTTGTTCACCATGCTCCCTGTGCCGTCCTGACGCTGCAAGCCACTGAGCCATAGGGCTGGTTGAATGGCGGTCGAACCCATTCCAACTGCTGCTACAACTGCTGCCGATCCGGGACGCCCATGAATCCCGTCAAATTTTGCGGTCTTTACGGTTTCGCTAAATCCGCCGCTGAAGATCCTCAAGGAGTCGCCCAATTTTCTATCGGTGGATTCTGGCTTCGCTAAACAAGGTAACCATGATAGGGAGAGGGTGCCATGAAATTTGGGGAGGAATCAACCATGCGACGGCTGATGAAAGCTGGCCTGTTACTGGGGTTGGGGCTGCTGTCTGCACTGCTGGTGCTTGTGGGGACAGGAGGGGACGCCCTGCCCCGATCGGTTCATCCCAACCAGCAGCGTGTCACCGATCTGGAGCAGCTCTGGCAGGGCCAGTATGTGGATTACTTCGGGCGCGATCGCACCGTTCCCGCCCTTGATGCCGACCAGATTGGGGAACGGCTGGGAGGGCTGTCGCAGGAAACAGGGCAGGCGATCGCCCTCATCTATGTTGCCCCCCAGCCCGACTACCTCGAACTGCTGCTGGTCATGCCCGACCAGGCCGTCGTGCGCGAAACCGTGGAGACGGCTCCCCTCGATCGGGTGTTGGCAACCGCCAGCCAATTTCAGGCCGCCGTCCATCGGCCATTTTTTAGCCAGGCTTCCCTACTTCCCGCCCAGCAGCTTTACCGGTGGATGGTAGCTCCCCTGGAAGCATACCTGCAGGCCAAATCGGTGGATGTGCTGATCTTCTGTCCAGGGCCGGGACTGCGATCGCTCCCCTGGGCAGCCCTGCATGACGGCAGTCAGTTTTTGGTGGAAACCTATGCGGTTGGTCTGATCCCCGCCTTCAACCTGGTTGATCACCGGGTTGGCGCGATCGCCGACGCAACCATTCTGGCAATGGGGGCTTCAGAGTTTGAAGAACTGGGAGATTTACCCGCCGTCCCCCTGGAGCTGGCGGCGGTGGCCGAAAACTTTCGCCAGGGCGAGCAGTTTCTCAACCAGGCGTTTACCCTGGAAAACCTGAAGCAGCAGCTCAGTAGCGCCGCCTTTCGCATTGTGCATCTGGCCACCCACGCCCAGTTTCAGCCCGGTACCCCAGCCAATTCCTACATCCAGCTCTGGCAGGACGAGCGCCTCAACCTCAGCCAGCTCCATCAGCTTGACTGGCGCGATCTGCCGGTGGAACTGCTGGTGCTAAGCGCCTGTGAGACAGCCCTGGGCGATCGCACTGCTGAACTGGGCTTTGCGGGACTCTCGTTTGAAGCCGGGGTGAAGACAACCCTGGCCAGTCTCTGGCAGGTTAGCGATCTGGGCACCCTGGCCCTCATGACGGAATTTTACGCCCAACTGGCTGACCCAACTGTTCCCACCAAGGCGGAGGCGCTGCGCCGTGCCCAGGTGGCCATGCTCCAGGGAGACATTCGCATCAGTGATGACACCATTCGCGGGCCAAGCGGCAGTATTCCTTTACCCCAGGAATTCCCTGGTCAGCTGGAGGGCAATCTATCTCCACCCTTCTACTGGGCAGCTTTCACCCTGGTGGGCAGTCCGTGGTAACGGGGCGACTTGTTGGGATGGCCGGGGCCTGATCGGCGGCGGATCCAGAACAGCGTTAAGGATCGTGGATATAACGAGGTGAAATTTCTGGACAAGGGGCATGGAATTCCATGTCCCTACCGGTCAGATGGTTAGGTGATTATTGATAATAATCCTACCGGACAACATAGGGGCAAATGACCATTTGCCCCTACCAAGGGTTTAACCGGGGGTAAATTTTCCCCTGGAAATCACCTTACAGGTTATTTAACTCACGACCTTAAGCGGCTTCCAGCCAGTCGAACACCCGATCTAGCTGCTCCAGGGTGATCAGCCCATATTGCCAGAGAACGACGGGCAGCAGGTTGGGGCGATGCTCATTGTGCCGTAGAGCCACAGCGATCGCGTCAGACGAAATCGCCAGATCATCCTGCAAAAACTTAATTAACCGTGCCTGTCTAGCCGCCCCCTCTGGTGTCATGATGCTGTCCTGCTTTGTTTTGATTCTTTTAAAGGTTAGTCAAAGAAATGTAAGATTTTGTAATCTCGTCTCATAATCTGACACTCGCATTATAGAGGAAAATCCCTGCTATGGCGTGATCCCCGCCCCTAAATCTTTGTTTCAAACTTCATCAAATTTCTTAATATTTTCTTGTAGTGGGTTAAAAACAGCCCTTCGTGAATAATGCATGCGTATCATAGGGCAATCTGGGTCTGATACTGCCCTAAAGGATGCATAAATTTACTGAACTTTAACAAAGCATTCTGGCTGGCCATGGGCGCGATCGCCTCAGCTAACGGCAGCCATGGCGCATAGGAAATTTTTGAAAATGAACCTCCCCGACGACGTCAGGGCAAATGGCCATTTGCCCCTACCAACCGTTTGACCGTTTAACCGGGGGTGAATTTTTCCTAGAAACCTCCAGAACCCTCTGAATCAAACGATCGCAGGTTTGCCGAAACGAAAGCCGAGCAATCCTCACTTTTCTATTGACAAAATACGAGGACTGCTCATATTCTATAAATGTGAGCGATACTCACGTCCTGCTTCGAGAGATTTTAATTGCTCAAGCAATTTCAATTTCGTTTCCTTGGGGGTGCGCTCCCAAGAAAGTAATTTTGCTCAACTAATTACTCGTTTGCAGCGGCGTAGAAGGCTGCAATTCATATCTCAGGAGTCAAGTATGGGTTATCCGTGTCTTGTCCAGGTTTGCTGTGTCGGATTTCGCTTTCTGCGCTTTAAGTGCCACCCCTGGATGGCCCTGGCGATCGCCCCCATTCACCTGCTTTCGGCATCAGAGCGACAGCGCACGGTTACCAGGATTCGCTGCATGCGGGCGCTGAGCAAAATCGATTTTGCCGGGGTTTACGAGCTGCTCAATGACTTGCTGTGGTAAGCGAGATGTCTAACGTCCTGCCAGCTCACGCCTGGATGGGGCAGTATTCAGTCTTTCACGAATCTTTCAACTACAGCGCTACGCTTTCGCGTTAGGACGTTCAAGGAGTGTGGAACCCATGCTTCGCATGGGTTCCACACTCAAACCTCAGCCCGTAGGGCTATACCTTTCAATCAACGGAGGCAATGGTATGCAATTCACGCAGTTTTTCAGTGTGGATCAATATTTTGACGCTACGACCCAGCAGCAAAACCATTTTCAAGTATTGCTGATTTTCAAAAACTTCCTGGCAATGCTGGCTGGGGATTCCAGTCTGGAGACAGTGGGCGAACTGACCGAAGGGCTGCTGGAAATGCCCGCCTATGATTTGGCGGCCCAGCATCTGAAGCGGGACGCCGCCTGTGCGGCACTGATTGGCGATCGCTACATTCCGCCCGCCTATGACCTGGACAAACTCCTCACCTATCCCCAAAATTCCCTGGGCTACCAGTTTGCGGCAACCATGCGAAATAAGGGGTTTGATCCGAACCTGCACAAAGACATGACGGCAGAAACGGATGCCCGGTATGTCGAGCTGCGGCTCAGCCAGACCCACGATATCTGGCATGTGGTGACCGGATTTGACACGTCGGTGATCGGGGAAATCGGTTTGCAGGCGTTGCATCTTCCCCAGTTTCCCTATCCCCTGGGTACGATGCTGCTGGCCAACAGTTTGATGTCTTCGACCCTGCTGACGCCGGAGTACTTGCCCTTGCTCTTGGAGGCGATCGCCCAGGGCTTCCAAATGGGTAAAGCAGCCAAACCTCTGTTTGCCCAGAAGTGGGAAGAAGGCTGGCGAAAGCCCCTGACCCAATGGCGGCAGGAGTTGAATGTCGTGCCTGTGTCAGCGCCCTAATAGGTGCTCAAGCACAATTTACTCCATCTCAGGGGTGTGCGCCCCCGCTGGTAGGGGCAATGGTCATTTGCCCCTGCCCTTTCAAATAGGAGAAACCGATGAAATTTAGTTCAGTGAAGTTCAATCTTTCAAGTCTTGCGAATCGGTGGGTGATTGGCGGCATTACCTTGGGCACCCTTTCTTTGGGGGCGATCGCCCACCACACCTTGACCAATGGCATCCTGCCCCAACGCCCTGAATCCTCAGAACCGACGCAGCAGTTTCAACCTCAGCAGATCGTTGCTTTGGGGCGGCTTGAACCGCAGGGGGAGGTGATTCAGCTATCGGCTCCGGCAGCGTGGGAAACCGATCGCATTGCGGAACTGCTGGTGAAAACGGGGGATCGGGTTCAGGTGGGGCAGGTTATTGCGGTTTTGGATGCTCGCGATCGCCTGGAGAAAAGTTTAGCTGAAGCTCAGCAGCAGGTTCGGGTTTTGCAAGCAGAACTGGCCCAGATCAAAGCGGGGGCAAAATCGGGTAGCATTGCCGCCCAGGAGGCAGAAATTATCCGCCTTCAAGCAGATCTGGCTGGGGAAATCAGAAGCCAGCAGGCCACCATTGCTCGGTTGACTGCAGAAGTGGACAACGCGCGAATAGAGCTGAGCCGCTACCAATCTCTGCATCAGGAAGGGGCGGTTTCTGCCTCCGATCTGGATCAGAAAAAGCTGGCCTTTGATACCGCCGCAGCACAACTGGTTGAGGCAAAGGAAAGCCAGAGCCAGACGGAGGAAATGCTCACCTCCCAAATTCGCGCCGCCGAGGCGACCTTGAACCAGATTGCCGAAATTCGCCCCGTTGATGTGCAGGCGGCCCAAAGTCGAGTAGATCAGGCCATTGCCGCCGCTGAACGGGTAGAAGCTGAACTTCAGCAGGCCTATATTCGCTCACCCATCGATGGCAAAGTGTTGAGAATTTACGCCCATCCGGGTGAACAAATTAGCAGCCAGGGCATTGTGGAACTTGGACAAACCCAGCAAATGATGGCGGTTACTGAGGTGTATCAGACGGACATTGGCAAGGTGCGCATCGGACAGGCGGCGACGATCACCGGGCAGGCCTTTTCGGGGGCGTTGACGGGAACGGTCGCTGAAGTGGGCTTTCTGGTCGATCGCCAAACCGTAATGAGCAATCAGCCCGGTGAAAACCTGGATCGCCGGGTGATTGGCGTCAAGGTGCGCCTGTCGCCTGAGGCCAGTCTTGCGGTTGAAAACCTCACCAATCTTCAGGTTGAAGTCGCCATTGCCATCTAAATTCAGGACTTTAACCCGATCTATTTCGGATGTTTGCGGATGGCCAAAACCTTTGTTAAGGAGAGTGCTTTATGGCATCCAAAATGCCCTTGTCGTGGCTGCAATTAATTAAAGAGAAAGGGCGATTAATCGTTGCTCTGGCGGGCATCACGTTTGCCGATATCCTCATGTTTGTTCAGCTTGGTCTGCTGGATGCGCTCTATGACTCGGCAACCCAAGGCCATCGCGATTTAGACACGGATCTGGTCGTCGTCAATCGGCAGGTGAAAACGTTGATTGACCTGCAAAGCTTTCCCAGAACGCGCCTGTATCAGGCCAGTGCCCACCCCGACGTCAGTACCGTCAGCCCGCTGTACATCGGGTTTGCCCCCTGGCGTAACCCGGAAACTCAAATTCAGCGAAATATCCTGGTTTGGGGCATTGATCCGGCCAAACCGCCCTTTGCCTATGCTGATCTGCAGGAGAATTCCAACTATCTCAAACTGCTGGATCGGGTTTTGTTTGACCAGGCATCTCGACCGGAGTATGGTTCCATTACCGAGCCAGTTAGCCAGACGGGACGACTGGAAGCGCAGGTTGCCAATCAAACGATCCAGGTGGTGGGCCTATTTGAGCTGGGGGCTTCTTTTGGTGCAGACGGTAATATCATCACCAGCGACACAACCTTTGCAAATCTCTTTGGCGATCGCTCCCTCGATCAAATTGATATTGGCTTGATCAAAGTCAGACCAGAAGCCAGTTTAGAGGCCACCCGACAACAGCTTCAGGACAGCCTACCGGACGATATCAAGGTCTTGACCAAGGGCGAGTTTGTTGACGCTGAAATCCAGTATTGGGCAGAGCAGGGAACCGGATTTATTTTCCAACTGGGGGTTGGGGTTGGATTTGTGGTGGGCATCGTGATTGTCTATCAAATTCTCTATGCCAATGTTTCAGAACACCTCCCCCAATACGCCACCTTGAAGGCTATGGGATATGGCGATCGCTACCTCCTGATGATGCTATTTCAACAGTCTTTGATTCTGGCGGTTCTGGGGTTTATACCGGGGCTGCTGCTGTCCGTTGGACTGTACAAAATCACCTATGCCGCGACTTTACTTGCGGTCGTCATGAAGTTCGAGCGTGCCCTACTGGTTCTGGGCCTAACCATCATCATGTGCAGCGTCTCCGGCACAATTGCCATGCGCAAACTACAGACTGCCGACCCAGCAGATGTTTTCTAGAGATTGGTTCTTTGCAAGTACATGGCCATAAATAAAAACAGTGGGGCGCACCCCACCCTGGTTAACTGACAAAAGATCCGATGTAGGTTGGCGTTGAGCAACGCGTTCGCATAGCGTCTCCGAAGGAGTTAACCCAACACCCGTAAGGGTTGCGATGGGTTACGCTGGCGCTAACCCATCCTACGGCAGAATGAGGGTTGCAAAAGTTTTGTCAGTCAACCAGCACCCCACCATAGCGTCATTTAATTGTGACCACCTACTTAGGAGATTTCCAGGAAAAAATTTATCCTCGGTTAAACCCTTGGTGGGGGCAAATGGCCATTTGCCCCTACGTTGTCCGGCAGGATCATTCTCAAAAATCTCCTTAATTGCTAACCCTGGGAGGAATGAACGCTATGCAACTGGCTAGCTCCGTAATTTTGAACAATCCCTTTCCAAAAGATTCACCTGTCATCTCTGCCCATAGCCTCAACCACTATTTCGGTGAAAGCAATCTCCGCAAACAGGTTTTGCTTAACATTAATTTAGACATTTTTGAAGGTGAAATTATTATCATGACCGGCCCCTCTGGTTCTGGTAAAACCACCTTGCTGACCTTGATGGGAGGATTACGTTCCGCCCAGGAAGGCAGTCTCAAAATCTTGGGGCAAGAAATTTGTGGAGCAAGCAAACAGCAGCTAACCCAACTTCGCAGGCAGATTGGTTATATTTTCCAGGCCCATAATTTGATGACGTTTCTAACGGCCAAACAGAATGTCCAGCTCTCGCTTGAGCTGCATGATCACTATTCGCAGCAGGAGAAAGAGGCCAGGGCGATCGCTCTGCTAGAAAGCGTTGGCTTAGGCCATCGCATCAACTACTATCCAGAAAATCTATCAGGGGGACAAAAGCAGCGGGTGGCGATCGCGCGAGCATTAATCAGCCAGCCTAAAATCGTTCTGGCCGACGAACCAACCGCCGCACTGGATAAAAAATCCGGGCGCGATGTCGTTGAGCTAATGCAGAAACTCGCGAAAGAGCAAGGCTGCACCATCTTACTCGTCACCCACGATAATCGCATTTTAGATATTGCCGATCGCATTGTTTATATGGAGGATGGGCGCTTGGCCAATCAACCTTCTGGGGCTTTGTAGAGCAGATGGATCAGAGCTAAGGGCGATCGCCCCTTTCACCCCCCGAACCTGATAGAGTAGACGATCCACGCCTTGATCTGTCTATCCACTCTTCGGTCAGCACTGCCATGTCCACCGTCTCTGATGTCCGGGTCACCGTTCCCGCCACCACCGCCAATATCGGCCCTGGGTTCGACTGTTTGGGAGCTGCCCTGTCCCTCTACAATCAGCTCCGCTTCACCCGCACCGAAGCCGACACGCCCGTGGTGATCACCGTCTCCGGGCAGGATGCCGACCGGGTTTCCACGGACACGAACAACCTGGCCTATCAGTCCTTCTGTCGGCTTTACCGGCACATCGACCAGGCACCCCCAGCGGTGGAACTGGCCATTGAGCTGGACGTGCCGCTGGCGCGGGGGCTGGGCAGTTCGGCCACGGCGATCGCCGGAGGATTGCTGGGAGCCAATGCCCTGGCCGGTTCGCCTTTAGATCCAGCCGAAGTGATGGATCTGGCGATCGCCATTGAGGGCCACCCCGACAACGTGGTGCCTGCCCTGCTGGGAGGATGCCAGCTCACGGTACAGGCGGGCGATCGCTACCAGACCTGCGAAATCCCCTGGCATTCCAACATTATTCCCGTGGTGGCCATTCCCAACTTCGAGCTGTCTACGGCGGCGGCGCGGCGGGTGCTGCCCCAGTCGTATAGCCGGGCCGATGCGATTTTTAATGCGGCCCACCTGGGGCTGCTGGTGCGGGCGCTGGACACAGGGCGGACGGATTGGCTGCAAACGGCGTTGGGCGATCGCATCCATCAGCCCTACCGTCAGTCGCTGATTCGCGGATATGAGGCGGTGCGCACGGCGGCCCTGGAGGCGGGAGCCGCTGGGCTGGTGATCAGCGGAGCCGGGCCGACCCTGCTGGCCCTGGCTGACCCCAATCGGGTCGAAGCGGTGGCGGCGGCAATGACCCTGGCCTGGAAAGAAGAGGGCGTGGAGTGCCAAACCCTGACGCCGAGGCTGGATACCCAGGGGGCGATCGCGACAATCTGTAATGTGGCTTAACCGAATTGGGGACAGGACAGGGAGTTTGGGCATAATGGGGATGCTGAAATTCTTTGCGTAATTTCCATGACCCTGCCCCCTTTTCTCACCATCGATGATCAGCCCATTTCCATTGCCCAGGCCATCCACTATCTCCAGGCGGGGCGCAAGTTTGACGCTTTCATCGGCGAAATTCTGCGGCAGTTTGTGATCGAGCGGGAAGTGGAAACCCGTGACGATCTGGCCGTTAGCTCTGCCGCCACCGAGCAGGCCATCATTGACTTCCGACTGCAGCGCCAGCTCACCGATCCGCAGCAGTTCCAGCAGTGGCTGGCTGGTAACGGCATGACCTACGAGACGTTCCACGCCCAGGTGGCCAGCGGTTTCAAAGTCAAGCGCCTCAAGGACGTGGTGGCAGAACCCAAGCTCCAGGAATACTTCATTGAGCGCAAGGTCTACCTGGATCGGGTGGTGCTGTCGCGCATCGTGGTAGACGACAAGGATCTGGCGGAGGAGCTGAAGACCCAGATCGTGGAGAAAACCGCCACTTTTGAGCAGCTGGCGCGGGAATACTCCCTCACCGACGATCGCATCGTCAACGGCATGGTGGGGCCAGTCAGCCGGGGCACCATGCCCGACATCCTGCGGGCGGCGATCGACGACGGTCAGGCTGGGGAAACCATTGGGCCAGTCGGCCTGGAGGGGCGCTGGGGGCTGTTTCGCATTGAAGAGTTCTTGCCCGCCTCGTTGGAGGATGGCAAACTAAAGCAATCCCTCATTGATGAACTGTTTGAGCAGTGGTTGGCTGAGAAGATGCAGTCATTGCCCATTAAGCTGCAGGTAGACGCATGATTTCCGACGACCCCCGCGCCCAGCTTGACTGGACGCACCCGCCGCTGAGCTGGCTCTCCCCCGACCAGCAAACCCAGGTGAAGGATCAGGCTATCCCGCGCACCTACCGATTGGGGGACGTGATCTGGTCCACCGAAGAGGCCGACCAGGAGTTTCTGGTGCTGTCGGGCAATGTGCGGCTGGTGCCGGAGGCGGGCAGTCCCATCTTGCTGAAGGCGGGGGACTGGTTTGGGGAATTGCCCCAGTTGAGCGATCGCTGGAAAGCCCGTGCTGCCAGCCGCGAGGTCACGGTTCTCAGCTGGAAGGCGTCCCTGTGGACCGCGATGCTGGCCACCAATGGGCGCAACGGCACGGCAGAGACGGCAGAAACCCTGCAGCGCTTCTGGAAAACCCTGCGATCGCGCTACCAGCCCCAGATTTCTGACACCCCCCAGCCAGTGGACGGCTACCCCTTCGTCACGGGCACCAACACCGCCGCCGCCTGCCTGACCATGGTGTGCCAGTACTTTGAAACCCCCGTCCAGCTCGATTGGATTCAGCGCCAGCTGCGGGGCCAGCGTCCCCGCAACGTGGTGGCCGGGGCAGAAAAGGTGGGCTTGCAGCTCCGTCGGCTGCTGGTGACCAACTGGAACGATTTGCAAAAGCTGGATATGCCCGCCCTGATCCACTGGCACGGGGAGCGCTGGGTGGTGCTCTATGCGGTGCGGGGCGATCGCTTCATTCTGGCCGACCCCATGAACCCCAGCCAGACCTGCGAAAGCCTGCCCCGCGCCCAGGTGCAGGAAAACTGGGACGGTGAGCTGTGGCAGGTGGATCTGGTCCAGAAGCGGGACACCTTCAACCTGAGCTGGTTCCTCCCGGCGGTGATGCGCTACCGCCACCTACTGGGGGAGGTGCTGCTGGCCTCCTTCACCATTCAGCTTTTGGGACTGGCCACGCCGATTATTACCCAGGTGATCATCGACAAGGTGATGGTGCAGGGCAGCATTCCCACGCTGGACGTGATGGCGATCGCCCTCCTGGCCGTGGCCATTTTCGAGGCGGTGCTGGGCGTCCTGCGCATGTTCATCTTCACCCACACCACCAACCGCCTGGACATGAGCCTGTCGGCCCAGCTCTTTCGCCACCTGCTGCGGCTGCCCCTGGCCTACTTCGAGGCCCGCCGGGTGGGGGACACGGTGGCGCGGGTGCAGGAGCTGGAGGAAATCCGCCAGTTTCTCACCAGCACTGCCCTCACGGTGATTCTCGACAGCATCTTTGCCGTCATCTACCTGCTGGTGATGCTCTACTACAGCGTCACCCTCACGGGCGTTGCCCTGGCGGTGCTGCCCCTGTTTGCCGTGCTCACCCTGACCGCGACCCCCATCCTGCGCAACTGGCTCAATGAAACCTTTAACCGCAGTGCCGATAGCCAGTCCTTCCTGGTGGAGACGGTGACCGGCATTCATACGGTGAAGGCCCATGCGGCGGAAAAGGCGGCGCGCGATCGCTGGGAAGGTCTCTACGCCCGCTTTGTGCGCACTGGCTTCCGGGCCAACACGACGGCCAACGTCAGCAATCATATTGGGGACTTTCTCACCAGCTTCTCCAGCCTGCTGCTGCTGTGGGTGGGGGCGCGGCTGGTGATCAACCAGGAGTTCACCATCGGCCAGCTCATTGCCTTTCAGATGCTCTCGGCACGGGTAACGGGGCCGCTGCTGCGCCTGGTGCAGCTCTGGCAAAACCTCCAGGAGGTGCTGCTGGCGGTGGATCGCATCGGCGACATCCTCAACGTGCCGCCGGAGGCGGAGCCGGGTACGGGCCTGGTGCTGCCCTCCCTGCGGGGGCGGGTGGTGTTCGACAAGGTGTTTTTCCGCTACCACTCGGAGCAGGAGCCGATTCTGCGGGGGGTGTCCTTCGAGGTGGAGCCGGGGCATTTTGTGGGCATTGTGGGGCGCAGCGGCTCCGGCAAGAGTACCCTGTCAAAGCTCATCCAGCGGCTCTACAACCCGGAGGAAGGACGCATCACGGTGGACGGCTTTGACATCAAAAGCGCCGACCTGGCCTCCCTCCGTCCCCAAATCGCCGTAGTGTTACAGGACGACTTCCTCTTCAACGGCTCCATCCTGGAAAACATCACCCTGGGCAACCCCGACGTCAGCGCCGAAGAGGTGGTGGAAGCGGCCCGCATGGCCGTCGCCCACGACTTCATCTCCGACCTGCCCCACGGCTACGAAACCAACGTGGGGGAACGGGGCGTTGCCCTCTCCGGGGGGCAGCGGCAGCGGATCACCCTGGCCCGCATGTTCCTCTCCCAGGCTCCCATTTTGATTTTGGATGAGGCCACCAGTAACCTGGATGCAGAGACGGAGCAGCAGGTGCTGGAAAATTTGCGCAAGGCGTCGCGCGATCGCACCGTTTTCCTCATCGCCCACCGCTTCGCTCCCCTGAAGAATGCTGACCTGATCCTGGCCATGGAAAAGGGCGTGGTGATCGAGCGGGGCACCCACCAGTCGCTCCTTCAGGAGAAGGGATTGTATTACTCCCTTTACCAGCGCCAGCAGGCATCGGTGTAGGAATATTTTGAGGAAATTTCCTTTTATCGGGGTGTTCTGGCATTAGTCCGCAGATTTCGCAGATTTCGCAGATGAATAGCGTTCTTGCCGATTCTTAATCTGCGTCCATCTGCGTCATCTGCGGATATTTCAGACTCCCTTGACGGGACAGGGGGTAAACATTTCCAGGAACTACCTTAGAAGCGATCGCCAATCTGGAACATCACCTCGGAATCCCCCTCGTCGGTAATGCCCACCTCCAAACGCACCGCCCCAATGGGGGTGATGGCCCGCAGACCGCCACCAAATCCGGCCCCATCACCGGGCTTATTGCGTACCTCGGCAGGCTCTCCGGGGACAGTGTCCCCCGATCCCAGGTCGCTGGCGTAGTCCACAAACAGGGTGCCGCCCACGTCAATGTCTTCCCGAAACAGGCTGAAGTCAAAGATGGGAAAGCGATATTCCAGCGTTGCCTGGACAAAGCTGCGGCCACTGCCCACTTCGCCCGCATCGTAGCCCCGCACCGAACTGGCACCCCCCAGGGGAAAAGCCTCGTAGGGAGGCAGGTCACCGATGTAAGTACCCCCCTGGAGGTTGAAAATCAGCGTACGGGGGCCGTCATCAAAGCCAAAGAGGGGCACCTGAAAGTAGTGGGTGTAGTTGGCCGCGAGGCGATTGCCGAAAATTTCGCCGTCTCCCACTGGCAGATACTGATCGGTGCGAAACAGCACCCGGAAGCCTTCGGTGGGATATTGGCGATCGTCCCGCCGATCCCAGGCGGAGGAGAAAGCCAGGGACAGCAGATCGTCCCGTCCGTCGTCGCTAAACGTCAGGTTGTTGCCCAGCTCATCTTCGGGAAAGACATCTCCGGTAAATACCTCATCCCGCACCGATACCCGCTGGTAGTTGATCCCGGTGGCAAAGGCGTAGGTAGACGAAACTGGATGGAAAAACTCGACGCCGCCCCCCAATCGATGCACCCAGGGATCGTTGTCATTGGACAGTTCCACCTCGTCGCCGCCGTCGAAGATGGAATTCACCTGGCGCATGTTGAAGAAGTCGACCGAATAGCCCCAGCGATTGGTGCCGTCGATCCAGGGATCGGTGAAGCTGACGCCGTAGTTAAAGGCGGTTTCGCCCCCCTCCAGGCCGAGGGCCACCGACTGATCGTTGCCCCCCAGGTTGTCGAGCTGAAACACAATTCCGCCAGAAATGCCGCCTTTGCGGTCGGTGCCGGGGAGGACGACCTCCGGCTCGGTTGGCCCTTCCAGGGCAGAGGGGTGGGGCAGCGTCAGGCCAAAGTCAATGGAAAACGGCAGCCGCTCATCCACCGTGACTACCATGACCGCTTGCCCCGGATCAGCCGTTGGCTCCAGGGTAACGCTGGCATCTCGAACAATCCCTAAGTTAAGCACCCGCTGCAGTCCATCTTCCGCCAGCGCTGGGTCGTAAACATCTCCCGGCTCCAGATCAAACTCCCGCAGAATAATGTAGTCGCGGGTGCGACCGTCGTCGGGTTCGCCATCATCCACAAAGCGCACTTCAATATCGGTGATTACTTCTCCATTGCCAGGAGGCACCGTCACCTCTTCCAGATCACTGCCAAACTCGGACATGCGCTCCTGGGCAAGAACGTCAGAGCGATCGCCCGCTGGAACGCCCAGATCTGCCGCCCTTGTAGAAACCGCTGGTTGGTTAGATGACGGGGCGATGCCCATCACGTCAATGGCTGTTTGGGAAGAGGCTTCAACGGTACTCTCCTCTGTAATCTCCTCCATCTGGGGCTGTGGAAAAGCGGTAAGCGCCTCCTGCCCAACCACAACGCCGCTCAGCGGCCACAGAACTCCAACTGCTCCCAGGGTGGCCGTCCCCAGGGTAGACACCAGACTCCAACCATGCACACCTTTCATACTTTTCACTCCTCACTACCGCAGGTTAAGCGTCGCGATCGCCCGATACCACTGATTTCGTCAATGGGGATGAATACTGAAAATGCTGCCTCTAGGTTGCCTGAAATTCTCAGGGAACGCAACAGCAGTGCCCCAGGCACTTCAGGCATTCTGATTTTTTGGCGAAATTTCTACTTCTTTCTGAAGTGGAGAGGCTGTTATGGGCCGCATGAGCGCAGCGGTAATCGTTGGCATGGGGCGATCGCGATCGCCCCACCATCCAATAGGGCTGAGCCAATTTTTATACTGTCTCAGTTGCAACATTACGGAGCCTTTCCTTCCGATACGCTAGTTAACAATTGATGAATCCTCTTCCCCGGTCCTGTACTGGGGTTTTTTTTAGGTGGCAAGCCACCTCCCAGAACGGTTCTCCGCAATTTACCTGATGCCCCCGTTTGCTCCCTCCGCTACGGTAGAGCAGACTTATCCAAACTGGGGCGAGCGATGCACTCCCAAACTCAGACAAATCTGGTGTCCCACTGGGTGATCCATGGCCTGATCTTTGGATCATTTTGCCTGTTGGTTATGGTGTTCAGTGAATATCTGGCCAGTGTAAAAGTTCCTGACCCGCTAGTTACAGAAGGGCAACCTGAATCCATCTCAAGCTGCGCCTTCAAAGACTACCGTCCGGGATGCGGCTGAACCCATGCCGTTTCAATGCAGTTCTACTTAAGGGAAAAAATTGGGCAAATTAAGAGTGCTCAAGTCGCAATTAATGCGAGGATCAGGTGCTCCCTCTCTTACTCAACGAGCTAGAACTCACGCCCTTCAAATTCTGGTTTGACGGCACCGTGCAGGACGGTATTTTCTACGGCAATGAATTATTTTGCCGTCTCCGCTCCACACCCCTGGAACAGCGTGCTTATTTATACCAATATGCTTGCCGATTAGCCCGCCGAAATACGGTGGTGGTTAGCCTCGGCAGCGAAAACTGCAATCTCTGGATTAGTCTACGTAGCCCGAACCTGGCGGACTTAAAGCCCCAGGTAGACGGAAATAGTCTTGATCCCACCTGCTCTTAAATCGGCACTGGTAAACGGTTAGACGGCAGCACGGGCAGACCCGCTAATGCCCGCTGGATGTCTGCTGCCAGGCCAGGGGCGATCCCGTGGTGATTATGTTGGGTAGACAGGTTTGGGCAGATAGGGTGGGATCGGCATTTTAGCCCGTCTCCCTCGTCTGATAGACTTTTACCTTGGGGTCTCTTGCGAGATCATTCCCCACATTCCGTCACGCAAAACACTTAAGTTGGGAGGGCAAATCCGGTGGAGAGTACACTCGGTTTAGAAATTATTGAGGTCGTTGAACAGGCAGCGATCGCATCTGCCCGGTGGATGGGCAAAGGCGACAAAAACACGGCTGACCACGTGGCAGTGGAAGCCATGCGGGAGCGCATGAACAAGATTCACATGCGGGGCCGGATTGTCATTGGTGAAGGGGAGCGCGACGACGCCCCCATGCTCTACATCGGTGAAGAGGTGGGCATCTGCACCCAGCCAGATGCGGCCAAATTCTGTAACCCTGACGAACTGGTGGAGATCGACATTGCCGTTGATCCCTGTGAAGGCACCAACCTGGTGGCCTACGGTCAGGAAGGCTCCATGGCGGTGCTGGCCATCTCCGAGAAGGGTGGGCTGTTTGCGGCTCCCGATTTTTACATGAAAAAGCTGGCGGCTCCCCCAGCAGCCCGTGGCCATGTAGACATCAATAAATCAGCGACGGAAAACCTCAAGATTCTCTCCGACTGCCTCAACCGGTCTATTGAAGAACTGGTAGTGGTGGTGATGAAGCGCGATCGCCACAACGACCTCATTAAGGAAATCCGGGAAGCCGGTGCCCGCGTGCGCCTGATTTCTGACGGAGACGTGTCTGCCGCTATCTCCTGCGCCTTTGCCGGTACCAACATCCACGCGCTGATGGGCATCGGTGCGGCTCCCGAAGGGGTGATTTCAGCGGCGGCGATGGAGTGCCTGCACGGCCACTTCCAGGGCCAGCTCGTCTATGATCCCGAAGTGGTGAAAACCGGGCTGATTGGGGAAAGCAAGGAGAGCAACATTGCCCGCCTTGAGAGCATGGGCATCACCGATCCCGACCGGGTCTACAACTCCGACGAGCTAGCCTCGGGCGAAACCCTGCTGTTTGCCGCCTGCGGCATCACTCCAGGAACCCTGATGCAGGGCGTGCGCTTCTTTGGCGGCGGTGCCCGTACCCAGTCGCTGGTAATTTCCAACCAGTCGAAGACGGCCCGCTTTGTGGATACGATTCACATGACGGGTTCCACCAAATACCTCCAGCTCCACTAGGGCATTTTCCAGAAATTGTTCAGGAATCGTTTCCTGGGCAGACCCTCTGTAGGGGCGAATGGCCATTCGCCCCTACATCGTTGGCTGGAATCTTTTTCTAAAAGAAAACCCCTGAAACCATCCCCGGCTAAACTCGCTACCATATTCAGTGGAAAGATTGAACTTCAGAGGTTCTCTGGAGCAGCTTTTTCGCGGTCTTGTTGTGGCGCTACGCAAATGTTGGGGGCGATCGCCCCTAGCTAATCAGGTTCCAGAGGTTCCAGGAAATTTTGGGGCAGCCCATTCAAAGTTTTTTTAAGATTTATTTGCCTTTTTTTGAATTGTTTTTCGAATTGCGAAACTGTCTGGGCGATCGCGCCTGTTGATTGACCGGTCGTTTACCAATTGGTTTACATTGCTAAAAAAACTTCACGTTTTTTAGTCTTTTGCAGCCCGTGTCGGTGGTAAGCATAGATTTTAGTGCGCATCTGATCTGTGAAAACAGCGATAACAAGAGTTTTTGGGAGGAACGATGAATATTGCCGTTGTGGGTCTCAGCCACAAAACAGCTCCGGTTAACGTTCGAGAAAAGCTCAGCATTCCAGAACCCCAGCTTGAGGCGGCGATCGCCAAGCTATTGAGCTATCCCCATATCGAAGAAGTGACGGTTTTGAGTACCTGCAACCGCCTGGAGTTGTATGCGGTCACCACCGAAACAGAGAACGGCATTCGCGAAATCAGCCAGTTTTTGGCCGAGCATGGCCACATCCCGCTCCACGAGCTGCGCCCCTACCTGTTTACCTTGCTGCACCACGATGCGGTGATGCACCTGATGCGGGTGGCCGCCGGGTTAGACAGCCTGGTGCTGGGGGAGGGGCAAATCCTGGCCCAGGTGAAGCAGACCCACAAGCTGGGGCAGCAGTACAAAGGCATTGGCCGTACCCTCAACCGTCTGTTTAAGCAGGCGATCACGGCGGGCAAGCGGGTGCGGACGGAAACCAGCATTGGCACCGGGGCCGTATCCATCAGCTCGGCGGCGGTGGAGCTGGCGGTGCTCAAAGCTCCTAACTTCACCCAGTGCCGGGTAACGATTTTGGGGGCTGGCAAAATGGCCCGGCTGCTGGTGCAGCATTTGCTGTCTAAAGGAGCCTGCCAGATTGCGGTGGTCAATCGCTCCCTGCGGGGGGCTGAATCCCTGGCGCAACAGTTCAAAGACGTGGAGCTACAGCTCCATACCCTCGACAACATGGCCGCTGTAATTGCCGAGTCTGACCTGGTGTTTACCAGCACGGCGGCCACGGAACCGCTGCTGAACCGCGCCAAGCTGGAACCGATTCTCGCCCTCAGTCGGCAGCTCATGCTGGTGGATATTTCCGTGCCCCGTAACGTAGATGGGGACGTGGGCGAACTGCCTAACGTGCATCTGTTCAACGTGGACGACCTGAAGGCGGTGGTGGCCCAAAACCAGGAAAGCCGCCGCCGCATGGCCCTGGAGGCGGAAGGGCTGCTGGAGGAAGAGGTGGAAGCCTTTGAGGTGTGGTGGCGATCGCTCGAAACCGTCTCCACCATCAGCAGCCTGCGCAGCAAGGTAGAAACCATTCGGGAGCAGGAGCTGGAAAAGGCCCTGTCGCGCCTGGGCACCGAGTTCGCTGAAAAGCACCAGGAAATCATCGAAGCCCTCACCCGGGGCATCGTCAACAAAATCCTCCACGACCCCATGGTGCAGCTCCGCGCCCAGCAGGACATCGAAGCCCGCCGGGTGGCCATGCAAACCCTCCAGGAACTGTTTAACCTGGAATCAACCTCCAACGAAAAATACAGCTAGCTCCTCCACCCATGCTCAAAGCCGATCGCCCCTCCCTGGCTGAATCTCAACTGCCCGTCCGGAAATGGTGGGGCTGGATGGGGTGGGCGATCGCCCTGGGTCTGGCCATCCTTCTGGGGGATTTTGCCCTGTCGGTGGTGGCGGAGGGCTTCTGGTTTGCCAAGGTGCAGTATTTCCAGGTGTTTACCCTGCGGCTGGTGGTTCAGCTAGGTCTGGGATTTCTCACGTTCCTGGCCAGTGGGGCATTTCTGCTGTGGAACCTGGCCCAGGCGCGACGGGAAGCCTGGGCGGTTAATAATCGTCCGGCGATCGCCGATCCAGTGCCTTACCCAGGGCAACTGCGCCTGAGATTCCTGCTGCCCCTCACCGGATTTTTGAGCGTCACGGTGGGGGTGATTTTGCTCTACCACGGTCAGGTGGCCATCAGCCACTGGCAGCCTGATCTGAGCGTCTACAGCGCCACCCTGCCCATTCCTCTGCGGTTTCGACCTGCCCTGGTGGGGGCGGTGTTTCAGGGGGTGCGATCGCAGTCATGGCTCGTAGGCAGCGTAGCCGCCCTGGTGGTGGCTCTGATGATCTACCCCCGCCGCCTGCTCCAGATCATCGCCGTTTTGCTGAGCATTGGGTTTGGGGTGATCATGGCGGAGCACTGGGGGCAAATTCTCCTGTTCCTGCGGCCTTCACCCTATGGCTACAGCGATCCGATTTTTAACCAGGACATTGGCTTCTACATCTTTCAGCTTCCCGTCTGGGAATTGCTTAATTTTTGGATCGTGGGTCTGCTGGCCCTGTCCCTGGTGTCGGTGCTGCTGGTTTACCTGGTATCCGGAGACAGCCTCAGCCAGGGATGGTTTCCAGGGTTTTCTGCCGCCCAGTTGCGCCACCTGTTTGCCCTGTTGGGGGGCATGATGCTGGCGGTGGCCCTCAGCTACTGGCTCGATCGCTACAATCTCCTCTACTCTGCCAACGGCGTGGTCTATGGCGCGGGCTACACCAACGTAGCAGCCGAGCTGCCCATTGACACCCTGCTGTCCGCGGCGGCTCTGGTGATTGGGTTATTTTTTGTGGGGCGATCGCTCCTGCCGCTGCGGTTTTGGGGACGGCGCAAACCGTCCAGGGTGGGAACTACACCGCCCGTTCAGACCCAGTTGTCCTCGCCATTTTCTCGACGACCTGCGATCGCGGTTACACCCATCGCGCCGCCGCCGTCCGCTTCCTTGCCCACGCCCCAGTTCGCCCTGTTTTTCCTGGGGCTGTACCTGATCGCCGTTCTGGTGGGTACGTTCATTGTGCCGCCCCTGGTGCAGCGGCTGGTGGTGCAGCCCAACGAGCTGGAGCGGGAGCGCCCTTTCATTGAATACTCCATCGATCTCACTCGCCGCGCCTTTGCCCTGAATGAGATTGAGGCTGAAACCTTTGATCCCCAGGGGGGCTTGACGTTTGCCGACCTGCTGGACAACCCCCTCACGGTTAACAACATCCGCCTGTGGGACACCCGTCCGCTGCTGGCCACCAATCGCCAGCTCCAGCGCATCCGGCTTTATTACGAATTCGCTGATGCCGACGTGGATCGCTACACCCTGCTGCGGGACGAAGGCCCCTCGGAACGGCGGCAGGTGCTGATCTCAGCGCGGGAGCTGGACTATGACGATGTGCCCGACGAAGCCAAAACCTGGGTGAACGAGCACCTGATCTACACCCACGGCTATGGGTTCACCATGAGTCCGGTGAATACGGCGGGGCCGAGCGGTTTGCCAGAGTACTTCATTCGCGGCATCGAGCACATTCCCAGCAGTGAGGCGGTGCGCCGCAGTATCCCCATTGGTGCCCCCCGCATCTACTTTGGCGAACTCACCGACACCTACGTGATGACCCAGACCGATGTAGACGAGCTGGACTATGCCAGCGGCAGTGACAACGTCTACAACACCTACGACGGCACGGCAGGCATCAACATTGGCCCCTACTGGAAGCGGCTGGTTTTTGCCGACCACCTGCGGGACTGGCGGATGCTGCTCACCGAGAATTTTCGGCCCGACACCCGCTTGATGTTTCGCCGCAATATTCGCGATCGCGTCCAGGCCATTGCCCCCTTCCTGCGCTTTGATGGCGACCCCTACCTGGTGGTGGCGGATGCCAGGGAGGACTACGACATGGAGGTTCCCAACTATCTCTACTGGATAATTGATGCCTACACGGTGAGCGATCGCCACCCCTACTCTGACCCCCTGGGGAACGACTTCAACTACATCCGCAACTCGGTCAAGGTGGTGGTGGATGCCTACAACGGCAGCGTCCGATTCTACATGGTAGACCCCACCGACCCGATCATTCGCGCCTGGGATCGAATTTTTCCGGGGATGTTTCGCCCCATCGACACCATGCCCCCCGCCCTGGCAGAGCACATCCGCTACCCCCAGGACTACTACACGGTGCAGTCGCTCCAGCTCATGGTCTACCACATGACCGACCCCCGCGTGTTCTACAACCGGGAAGACCAGTGGCGGGCACCCAGCGAAATCTACGCCAACGAACAGCAGCTGGTGGAACCCTACTACCTGCTGATGCGACTCCCTGGCGACGAGCAGGGGCAATTTTTACTGTTCCGCCCCTACACCCCGGCCCAGCGGCGCAATTTGATTGCCTGGTTGGCGGCCCTGTCGGATGGCGATCGCTACGGCGAACGGATTCTCTACACCTTCCCCAAGCAGGAGCTGGTGTTTGGCCCAGAGCAGATTGAGGCTCGCATTAACCAGGACCCGGTGATTTCCCAGCAGATTTCCCTGTGGAATCGGGAAGGCTCGCGGGCGCTGCAAGGGAATTTGCTGGTGATTCCCATCGAAGAGTCACTGCTCTATGTGGAGCCGCTCTATCTGGTGGCAGAGCAAAACGAATTACCGACCCTGGTGCGGGTGATCGTGGCCTACGAAAATCGGATTGCCATGGCCCCCACCCTGAACGCCGCCCTGCGAGCTGTCTTTGAGGCTGAACCGGATGAGGAGTCAGAAACCATTCTGCGGTCGGTGGAGGATCTGGTTCCGTCCACCGTCGAGGAAGCCGCTCCCGCCACGGAGGATCTGACTCCCGACTCTGCGCCCACCGACGGCCTCGCCCCCGATCTATCCCCTGGGGACATCTGATCATATCCGCAGATTTCGCAGATGGACGCAGATGGAGTATCGGCAGCAACACTATTCATCTGCGAAATCTGCGAAATCTGCGGACTAACACCACACTGCCCCGACAAACGGTAAAACCTTTTCCCAAAAGCGCTTGAGCAATAGACAACCACCGATGCCCCCCGAATCAAGTAACCCGGAATCAAGTACCTCTGAAGCGATGGCTCTGGCATCCCTCACGGCCCAGGAACGGCTGGAATCTCTGAAGGCCGGGATCTTGGCCGGGGCCGGGGCCGCAACGGCAACGGGGCTGTTTCAGCTTCTTCATCTGCTGCTGCTGCCCCACGGGTCTGGTGGCTTGGCTGCCTTACCAGTGGCCTTCACCCCAGCGGGATGGCTGGACTGGGCGATCGCCACTTTCTCCGCTGCCCTCTTTGGCATCACCTACCGCTATGCCGTGCGCACAGACTCCAACCCCCATCTCAAGTCTGGCGTAGTAGGGGCCTTTGCCCTGGTGCGTGCCCTGGCCCTGGTGGAGATGGGGCTGATGGCTCAGGTGCCGCTGGTGTCGCTGGGCATTCTGGCGGTAGAGAGTGGGGGGATGGTGGCGATCGCCTTCCTCACGGTAGATGGGGCCATCCGTCACCACTGGCTCCGCCCTTGCAAGTAGGCTTTACCGTCGTTTTCCTGGGGCAGTTGATCCACAGGGGGGCGATCGCACCACCTAACATAAGAGAGGGCGATCGCCCAAATACTTCATGCTCATCACAAGGGGGTATTTACAAAGCATGGCTTTACCTGATCGCCCTTGTAGTGGCGTAGCATACTTTAGATGGTGCGTTGCGCTTCGCTAACAGCACCCTACGCGATCGCTGAGGTTCAGCCCGAAGAGAGTCAGAATTCATAAGGAAGCTGGCTCCTGGCTCCTGGCTCCTGAATACTATTCCTGGGAAAGCTTCCCGCCTCAAGTTGATACCCCTCCATAAATTTTAGTAGAATGCGGCTTCTATCCTGCCTAATGATGCGAATGCTCGGATGGCTTAAGCAAATCCCGCGATTGCTGCTAAAGTGCTTCAAATGGAAAGCAGTTCAGTACTGGATTCGCTTTGGCTATGCCAGTAAGGGCATCGTGTACTTCTCGATTGGCTTTCTATCGCTGAGAGCAGCACTGGGGCAACCTGTAGCCATCGTGGGTACTGAGGGGGCGCTGCTGACGCTGTTGCGACAGCCTTTAGGAGAAATTATTGTAACAATCCTGGCTGTTGGCCTGTGTGGCTACAGCTTTTGGCGATTTATCCAGGCAATCAGCGATCCAGAGCATGAGCGAGGGTTGAGCCTCCAGAGCGTTGGTCAGCGAGTCGGCTACCTCATTAGCGGCATGGTCTATGTTCAGGTTGCTTATGAATCGGTGGACTTTGCCTTAGACCCCTCACCGATTCAAACAGACGTTGTCAATCGCGCTATGCTCAGAGTTTTAGGATTCAAGTATGGCGAAGCACTCATTGTCCTGGTGGCTTTGGTAACATTTGGCATCGGTGCAATCTATGTTTACGGAGCCATATCAGGAAAATTCATCAGCCAATTCAAGCGAACCTGTCGTGTATTCAGCCAGTCCCAATATCGCTGGTTAAGAAAGATGGCGACTTATCTGGCTCAGATCGGCTATACCGCCCGTGGAGTTGCCATCCTCGTCATCGGCGTTGGCTATGTGCGGGCGGCGCTCACGTCCAGTGTTGCACCAGCAGGGGGAATGGAAGAAGCGCTGAAGCAGTTACTCCAGCGGTCTTATGGGACTGAGGGCCTGTTAATGATTGCCCTGGGGTTTATTGCCTATTCGCTATACATGATTTTCAATGCTTTTTATCGACGATTTCAGGTTGATTAATAGCGCCGTGCAGATGGTTTCAGTAGCGCAAAACAGGTAACTAAAGTGGGGGCGATCGCCCATCCACGAAAGGCGATCGCCCCCTCCCAGCGCTGCCAATCCCCCCCATCGAAAAAAAGTATCCCACTGGTCTTGACTCTGCGTCCGCTCTCCAGTAATCTACCGGGCTATGACTGTGTGCGTGCAGTCTGGTCTCCCAAAAACTTAGCCGGTGGCGGTACCGGAAGTTGTTGACGCAACGTCCGGCACCTGACCCCCAAGACAGAGTGAGCTGTCGTGAAGGCTAGGGTTCATTATGGCCCTTAGTCGTCACGCACTGCTGAGTGTGGGGCGGCGAGGTTTTTGGGATTCCTTCCCACTCAACCTATTCGGAGGAATCCCAAAGTGGTCTATATCCCATACT
>JAYKGU010000038.1:0-27882 GCA_035285585.1 Synechococcales cyanobacterium | reverse complement strand
TCACCCCCAACCCCTCTCCCAGAGGGCGAGGGGAGCCGAACCAATGCTCCTGTTCCCTCTCCCTTCGGGAGAGGGCTAGGGTGAGGGCTTCCGGGCAGCGGTTCGTAAGTTTTGTCAGTCAACCAGGCCCCAACCATGCCTCCAAAGTGACAGATAGGAGCATCCTGAGCTACGTTCGCTGAATGCATCTGCCGTCAATCGCCACCTGACACCGTTACTGCTGCCGTTGAGCGGTTGCCAGGCGGTTAATGCTGAACAAATCCCCCGCTAAACAGCGCCGTATGACTGCTGATCTATTTGCCCTGGGACTTACACACTGCGTGCAGTGTCCTGGGAGTTTTTGGTGGTTTTATGGGCGCTAAGCACCCACAAAACCACCGAACTACGTAAGTCCTATGTCTGTTTGATAGGCCAATAGGTTCCAGGAGGCTGGGTCGTATTTCCATTTCAGAATCAAACTACGGAGATTTTATGGCGACCACCGTTACAACATTTGTTGTCAATTCTTTAGATGATATTGACGATCAAGATCTTTCAAACGGCGTGACTACCCTGCGGGAAGCCATCAACGCCGCCAATGCCCTGTCTGGAACCGACCGTATTATCTTCTCGCTTGCCAATGGAGCGGTCATTCAGCTCTCTGAACAACTCCTGATTACCGACGACCTGGTTATCAATGGTAGCGACGTAAACCTGACTGTGGCGGGCGATCGCACCTTTGATATCTTTGCTATTAGCAATGGCACCGATGTCACCTTTGACGATCTCACGATCGTCGGAGGCCGTAATGGTATTTCCCTGGGCAACAACACTACCCTCACCCTCAGAAATAGCGAGGTGACGAAAAACGATGGCTACGGTATTGTGGCAGCGGACGGCAATACCCTGACCATCAATGACACAACCATCGCCAACAATGGACGAGGCAGCATCCTGTTAAACGATGGCAACAGCCTGGACATCAATAGCGATATCTCTGGCACCATCAAAGCCGACGATCACAACAAAATCGTGTTGGGTGACGACCTGTTTGGAGACCTGGTAGTTGGTGACACTAACATTATCTGGGTCGCAGATGATATCGAAGGCGATGTGCAGATGGGCAATCGCAACGACCTGAAGGTAGGTGGTGATGTGGAAGATGACATTGCCATGGGCCGGGGCAACGATGTCGTGATTGGGGACAACGTCAACGGCAACATCGAGGCTGACGACAACAACGACATTCGCGTTCGGGGTGACGTAGACGGCAACATCAACCTCGATAACAATAACGACCTCCGGGTTGATGGCAACGTGGATGGCAATATCGACGCCGACGACAACAATGAAATTCGCGTCGATGGCGATGTGGACGGCAACATCAATCTGCGCCACCGCAACGAACTCAATCTGAACGGCGAGTTAGCTGGTAATGTCGTCGCCCGTGACAAAAACGACATCAATATTGATGGCGATGTCTATGGCAATATCACTGTGGATGACAGTAACAAAGTGACCTTAGGGGATGACCTCTTCGGGAAGCTTACTGCCGATAACAACAATATTATTAACGTAGGGGATGATATCGACGGTGATGTGCAACTGGGCGATCGCAACGACCTGAAGGTAGGTGGCGATTTGGAAGACGACATTGCCATGGGCCGGGGCAACGATGTCGTGATTGGGGACAATGTCAACGGCAGCATCCGGGGCGACGACAACAACGACATCCGCGTCAAGGGTGACGTAGACGGCAACACCAAACTCGACAACAACAACGATCTCCGGGTCGATAGCAATGTGGATGGCAACATCCGAGCCGACGATAACAACGATATTCGCATTGATGGCGACGTGGACGGGAATATCAACCTGCGCGATCGCAACGAACTTGATGTGGCAGGCGACTTGACGGGCAATTTGGTCGCAGACGACACCAATGACCTCGATGTCGATAGCGATGTCCACGGCACGGTCAATGTAGACAACCACAACAACGTTTCCCTGGGGGATGACCTCATCGGTAAGCTAATTGCTGGCAAGAACACCGAGATTAATATCGCTGACGATCTCTATGGCCCCTACGAACTAGGTGAGCACACCGATCTAAATATCGGTGGCGGGATCAAAGACTCTGACGATCTCCTCGCAGGGGGACAGCAGGGTATTGTCGAGACCTCAACCAATAACTTCCTGGAGCTACCGACCGCGCCGCTGGGAGCTTCACCCAGCATCGAGCCACCAACCGTCGAAGAACCTTTCATTACCGTCGTTCCGGGCGGTTTTGAGCTGAACAACAGCCCCGAAGGATTATTCTAATCACGATGTCGAGTTCATGAAGGCGCTGCCTGCGGTTCTGCCCCAGGCTGGGGAAAATGCCCCATCACCTAACCGCAAACTCCAGCAAAGGTTTGTCATTCCAAACACTTTGGTAAGTTTTTCGGATAGGCGTTAAGCACCTTCGATACTTCATTATGGCGTTACGCTTTCGCGTTAGGACATTCAAGAGGTGTGGAACCCCCGCGTCGTGGGGGTTCCACACTCAAACCTCAGCCCGTAGGGCTATACCAGCGGGGGCGTTCGGCTGAGCGCCTCCTTTTTTGCGTTCTTAGGCGCTTTCTGAAACAGGTTTTACGGTCGTTGGGGCAGTGTAGTAGTTGTCCGCAGATTTCGCAAATCAATCATGTAGCGGTATCTGCGTCCATCTGCGTTATCTGCGGATATATCAAGCTTTAATGCCCCTTGCTCAACCCCCCGGGCTGACCCCCAACCACTGGGCCGAGAGAGTAAAGGTCGCCGTTCCCATCTCGCTCTGCACATCAGGAACCGACACGATGCACGTGCTGCCCGACTCAATCCAGACGCCCGTGATGGTTTGTTCTCCCAGGGTAGCGGCGCAGAGGAACGGGTCAAACCGCAGCACAGCCAGGAGCACCTTGTCGTCTTCATCGGCCTCATCCTGGTCAAAGATGCGCACGCTGGCCTCAACGGTGTGCCCCGGTTCCAGGGGAAGTCGCTCTTCAGCGGTATTAATCACCCACTCTGGAAAAATACTTTCATTGATGCGGGGCGTCGCCAGGGTCGGTGTGACAAACACCTCATTGCTAAGGGCCAGTTCGGCATAGAGCACCGGACGCTGGTTGTGGGGGGGCAGGTCGAGCACGGGTTTGCCGGATGCCTGATTGACGGCCAATTGCAGGTAGGCAGGGGCAACGCGATAGGCCAACGCGGCGTTGGCCACCCCCAACCCCATTAGCAATAGAAACGATGAAGTGAGCAGAGGACGCAGGGCAGGCATGGTCTACAGCAAGTTCAGGGGGTCAACGTCAAGGGTGAGACTGACGACCGCTGGACAGCGCGATCGCAACTGGGCCAATTCTAACCGGGCGGCCAGACTCTGGGCAGATCCGGCGGGACACTTTAGCAACAAGTGCCAGCGGTAGCGCCGCGCCACCCGCAAAATGGCTGCTGGCGCAGGGCCAAGCAGTTCGCAGTCCAGCTGATCAGCCTGGATACGGGTCTGGAGGCTGGCGGCCAGGGCTTCGGCAGTTTGTCGTACCTCGGCAGCATCGGGGCTGCTCAGCCGCAGCAAAACAATTTGGCTGAAGGGGGGATAGCGCAGCGCCTGCCGCTGGGCCAGCTCAGTGGCCAGAAAGCCAGCATCCTTCTGGGACTGCACCGCCTCAATCACAGGATGCTGGGGGGAATAGGTTTGCACCAGCACCTGCCCTGGTTCAGCGCCCCGCCCCGCCCGTCCGGCCACCTGAGTCATGATTTGAAAAGCCCGCTCGCCCGCTCGATAGTCGGCCAGGTGCAGCAGCCCATCCGCCGCCACAATACCCACCAGGGTTACCTGGGGCACATCGATCCCTTTGGTAAGCATCTGGGTGCCCACCAGCACGTCCGCCTCCCCCTGGGCAAAGCGGGACAGCAGCGCCCTGTGGGAACCTTTGGTGCGGGTCGTATCGCTGTCATAGCGCAAAATTCGCAGGTCGGGGAACTGCCTGAGCAACTCCTGGGCAACCCGCTGGGTGCCGCTACCAAAATGCTTGAGGTATGGAGAACCGCAGTCGGGGCACTGGTCGGGGTGCGATCGCCCATAGCCGCAGTAGTGACAGCGCAGGTAGGGGACGGTCTCCGCCTGGGTATGGTGGTAGGTCAGGGAGACATCGCAGTGGGGGCACTCCATCACATATCCGCAGCTCCGGCAGGAGACAAAGGTACTGTGGCCCCGCCGGTGCATGAATAGAATGCCCTGCTGTCTCTTTTGCCGGAGCTGCCCCAGCGCCTGCTGCAATGAACGGCTAAAGATGGAACGGTTGCCTGCCTGCAGCTCTTGCCGCATGTCAATGACCCGAATCGGTGGCAGGGGTCGGGCGTGGATGCGGTCGGGGAGGGTGAGGTTGAGGGGGCGCAGGGGTTGGGGCGGCAGAGGGGGGAGATTTGCAGCGGGGTGGTGGGTGATCCAGGTGTCGAGGGCGGGGGTGGCGGTGCCCAGAATCAGGGGGCACTGGGCCTGGGCCGCCCGCCACTGAGCAACGGTGCGGGCATGGTAGCAGGGAGCAGGCTGGTCTTGCTTGAAGCTGCTGTCGTGTTCTTCATCCAGGACGATTAACCCCAGTTGGGGCAGGGGCGCAAAAATGGCCGAGCGGGTGCCAATCACCACCTGGGGGGTGGCCTGGAGCATCTGCCGCCAGGTGTCATAGCGTTCGCCATCAGACAGGGCGCTGTGGTAAACCCGCACCCGTCCCCCAAATCGAGCCAGGAAGCGATCGGTGAGCTGGGGGGTGAGGCCAATTTCGGGAACCAGTACCAGGGCAGATTTGCCCTGCTGGAGGATGGGGGCGATCGCCTGGAGATAAACCTCCGTCTTGCCCGACCCGGTGACCCCATGCAGCAGCACCTGGTGAGGCCCCTCCAGGGCGGCGATCGCCTGCACCGCTTCAGCCTGGGCCACTGTTAGGGATTTGGGAATGTCCGGTGGCACCGGGGCTAAATCGGCCCGGAGCACCTCTCGGTGGTGGAGGATCACGGCCCCTTTAGCGGCGATCGCCCGCACCACCGATGAACTGGTGCAGCAAAGCTGGAGCAAATCCTGTAGCCACAGATCGCCCCCGTGGCGGCGCAGCACGTCTACCACCTCCTGCTGGCGGGGACTGAGGGCAGCGGCGGAGTCCACCAGGGTCACAGCAAGCTGCTGTTTGGGACGCACCCGGCTGGGCGGCTCCAGATAGCTCTCTACCCAGCCTCGCTGCAGCAAGTCCTGCAGCCCCCGCTTGGCCCCCCGAACATTGCGCTGGAGGTAGTTCCAGGTGTAGTCGCCCTGCTTCTGCCCCCGGAGCCGCTCCAGGATTTGACGGGCGGCGGTCTGCAAAAATTCTTCGGCCCCTGGCGGGATGGCGTCGGGCCGAAGGCGAATTCGGCGCTGCGATCGCCCCAGCAACCCCGGCGGCAGCGCCACCCGTACCACCTGCATCAATGGCGTGCAGTAGTAGTCGGCCACCTGGTGCAGCAAGGCCCAGTAGGTGGGGGAGAAGAACCCGCGACAAACAACATCCTCAACGTCACGCACCACTGCCGCATCCAGAGCCTCCGTCAGCGCTGCGGTGACCTGAATGGCCACGCCCCCCACCTGCTGCCCGCCGAAGGGCACGCTGAGGATGTCTCCCGGCTGAATCGTGATTTCTTCAGGAATTCGATAGGTATAAACCCCCTGCGCCCCTGGACAATCGACCAGCACTTCAACCCAGCCTGCACGGCTGGCACTGTAGGACAGGTTACCCTCGGCGCACATCGGTCTGGGGGCGATCGCCCCTAAATCCAGGTCGGGCTGTAAAACAAACTGAGGCATACAAGCGGCACAAGAGGAACATGCAAAAGGCTAAACATTGCTGGGCACACCAATGGCCTACCCCACAAACGACTAGCTGCGGAGAGAGTCCACCCAGAGTAGCGCGAAGCCGAACTGATCTCAACTAAACTTTTGGTTATTTATTGAGGCACTATTGAGGCACTGGTCTATTTGTACTATATTCCTGGTGAGGTGGCAAGCGGTTTGGGGTGGATGTGGGTGGATGGTGACCCACTAGTGGTCATTTGCTTTACTCCGATGCTTTACTCCGAGCCATTGCGCCCTCACCCCAAACCCCTCTTCCAAAAAGGGCGAGGGGCTTTGAAGCGATTAGGCAGCTCTGGCTCCCTTTCTCCAAGTTGGGAGAAGGGGCTGGGGGATGAGGGCTATGTCCGTGCCAAATGACCCACTAATTGACGGGCGGACCCGTCTCGCTTGGAGGGGAACCGTGTATCTACGGAAAATTCTGGGAGGGATTCGGGGGAAGCGGGAAGGGCGCACGTATATTCTCGGTTGTGAGGCCAGCAAAAGTTAAATAGAGTTTCTCAGTAATTCAGGAATTGCATCGCACCAGTGGGGAAACGTCAGTAAATACCGGTGCGTCCCCATGGATTGCCCCGCCTCCGGAACCCTGGTGTGCAGATGTCGTGTGCGATATCAGCGGATTAGTTGAGATGGTTCCACGAAACTGAGATTCGCGGTATGAATGATTTTTTCGTCCTCCCTGGTGCAGCCGCCATTGCGCCCGTCCATGCGTTTGCCGGGGATGGAGTTGATTTTGAACTTGCCCCCTTTGCCCACGGCTGGGCAGATGGCATGTCCTCCCCAACCAATGGGGATGATGAAGCCCAGACTGCTGCCTCGGATACTTGGACAGTTCCCCGGAAAACTCCCTCCGACGATGCGACGGGGGCCTTTTTGAAGGAAATGGCCCGATACCCGCTGCTGCAACCAGACGAGGAGGTGCGGCTGGCCAATCAAATTTGCTTTCTCAATCGGGTGGAGGAAGTCCGCAGTCAGTTTCAAATCAGTCATCAGCGATCGCCCTCCCCGGCAGAACTGGCCAATCTGCTGGCCCTCACCCCAGCCCAGCTCGAGTCCCAAATTCATCAGGGGCTGGTGGCCAAGCGCACGATGATTCGCGCCAATCTGCGGCTGGTGGTCTCCATTGCCAAGCGCTATCTCAACCGGGGCGTACCCTTTCTCGATCTGATTCAGGAGGGGGCGTTGGGGCTGCATCGGGCCACCGAAAAGTTTGATCCAGCGAAGGGCTACAAATTTTCCACCTACGCCTATTGGTGGATTCGGCAGGGCATCACCCGCACCATCGCCAATGACTCCCGCACCATTCGGCTACCGATTCACATCGTCGAAAAGCTGAATAAGCTCAAGAAAGCCCAGCGGGAGCTGCGGCGCACCCTCAACCGTAATCCCACGGAGGCGGAACTGGCTAAAGCCCTGGACGTCTCCCCGGATCAACTTCAGAGCCTGCAACAACTGCGACGGCGATCGCTCTCTCTCAACCATCGGGTCGGCAAAGGTGAAGATACGGAACTGTTGGAACTCCTGGAGGATGGGCACACCCAGTCGCCAGAAGCGCAAATGGATCACGTCATGATGCGGCAGGAAATCAGCCTCGTGCTGGCGGAAGTGCTGACGGAGCGAGAACGGGACGTGATTTCCCTGCGCTATGGGCTGGCGACGGGGGAACCCTTCACCCTGGATGAGGTGTGCAGCATCTTTAACCTCTCCCGCGAACGGGTGCGGCAGATCCAGACCAAAGCCATGCGCAAGCTGCGTCGTCCTCAGGTAATCATGCGGCTCCAAAGCTGGTTGCGCTAACCTTAGTTCTGATGGTCTTGCCTCGGTTGGTTTTGAAGGATACGCTATGCCCCCGGTCTCTAATCGGATCACCCTCTCTTCAGCAACCCGCGACGATAGCGCCACTCTGTTTCAGTTGATTCAGTCCCTGGCGGATTATGAGCAGCTCTCCGATGCCGTGGTGGGGAGCGAGGCAGCCCTGGCAGAGCATTTATTTGGCGATCGCCCCTACATCGACGCCATCGTTGCCCGGATTGCCGGTCAGCCCGCTGGGTTTGCCCTGTTCTTCCCAAACTATTCGCTTCCAGAAGCTCGCCCAGGCTTTTATCTGGAGGATCTGTTTGTGCTGCCAGCTTTTCGCCGCCAGGGTGTGGGGCGGGCCTTGCTCATCCAGCTTGCCCAAAAGGCAGTGGCCCTAGACTATTGCCGCCTGGACTGGAGCGTTTTGGACTGGAATACGCCAGCGATCGCCTTCTATCAACAACTGGGGGCAATCGTTTCCGAAGACCATCGCGTCTGCCGGGTGGTGGAGCCAGATTTCGCTACCCTGGCGGCGTCCGTACCCGATGCGGTGCCATTGGGGAACTGGACGTTGCGGCTGGCCCAGCCCATGGACTTGCCTGCCGTGGTGGCACTCTTGCAGCAGGGAAGTACTCAGACGGGCGATCGCCCCAGTCCTGACTCAGGGCAATCAGAGCGTGGTTTGACTGAGCGATCGCCCCATCTAGAACGACTGGCACGGTTGGCCCACCACCTCACAGCGTCACCGCCTGCGATGGAAATTCTTTGCGTAGAGCAGGCCAAGGAGGTTATTGGAGCAGCCCTGTTTTATCACAATTACTCCACCTTCCTCACCCGCCCTGGTCTGTTTGTAGAGTCTCTGGGGGTTGCGCCCCAGGCGTCCCCAAAGCAGGTCAAACGGGCACTGCTCAGTCACCTGGCTCAAATTGCGGGCGATCGCCACTGTGGACGGCTGGAGTGGCTCATCTCTATCCAGGAGCAGGAAACCCTGGCTTCTTTCTATCAACGGCTGGGGGCAACCGTTCTGCCAGACTGGCGCACCTGTCATATATCTAAGTCGGCACTGCAGCAGTTGGCCTGTCGGTCACGCTAGCGCTTTGGCGTATTGGTTGCGCTCTCCCCGCAGGGCGCTCTCTGGGCTGCAAAAGGTTTAGCGGTAGGATAGGAAAGGCGGCCCCACCCGCCATTCGCTGGGTGCGTCCGGCGGACCTGTTCCGATTGGGTTTAGCGCAAATCCAGTTTATGCATTCCAGTTTATGGAGAAAGATGGCGATGACTATTTGGGTAAATGAGCAGATCGACCCCTGCGGCATTGTCTACTCCTGCATTGCATGTTGCGATCAGGCCCAGGCCGAAGCTTGCCATGCCGAGTTTGAAGCCAAGCTAACCGAGGCCCAGCGGGAGGAAGGCTGGGTGGCCCAGTTGCGCACCGTAGAATCGTGGGATGATGTGCCTGTCGCTGCTCTCAAGCTCAGCTAAGGAGATTTCCAGGAAAAAATTTACCCTCGGTTGAACGGTTGGTGGGGGCAAATGGCCATTTGCCCCTACGTCGTCCGGTAGGATCATTCTCAAAAATCTCCTCAGCAGTTAAGCAAACTACTTTCTTAGGATGTGCGTCCCCCAGCGTGGGACGCATACCCCAAGAAAATGTAATTGAGATTGCTCAAGCACTTAAGACTGAACAGACTGGAACACTCGAAGGAGACCAAGGCGTGAAGAATCAACAAATTTCAAACTCCGTCGCGCTGATTTTGGGCGTGATTTCCGCTGCCCTCCTGCTGGTGGTTACTAACTGTTTCGTGATCATCAATCCGGGTGAAGCCGGAGTGGTAAGCGTACTCGGCAAAGCCCGAGATGGGGTGCTATTGGAGGGCCTGCACTTCAAACCGCCCCTGGTTTCAAAGGTGGATGTCTATGATGTCACTGTCCAGAAATTTGAAGTCCCGGCCCAAAGCGCCACCAAAGACTTGCAGGACTTGACCGCCAGCTTTGCCATCAACTTTCGCCTCGACCCTGCCCGCGTGGTGGAAGTTCGCCGCACCCAGGGAACGCTGGAGAACCTGGTCTCGAAGGTCGTCGCGCCCCAAACACAGGAATCTTTCAAAATCGCGGCGGCCCGACGTACAGCGGAGGAAGCGATTACCGAGCGATCGCAGCTTAAGCAGGACTTCGACGAGGCCCTCAACGACCGCCTCAAAAAATATGCAGTCAATGTCCTCGACACCAGCGTTATTGATCTCAATTTCTCTACCGAGTTCACGCGGGCCGTGGAGGAGAAGCAGATCGCCGAGCAGCGCGCCCAGCGGGCCATCTATGTAGCCCAGGAGGCGGAGCAGGAAGCCCAGGCCGATATCAACCGGGCTAAAGGTAAGTCTGAGGCCCAGCGTCTGCTGGCGGAAACCCTGAATGCTGCTGGCGGAGAACTGGTATTGCAGAAGGAGGCGATCGCCGCCTGGCAAGAGGGCGGTGCCCAGATGCCCCGAGTGCTGGTGATGGGGGATGATTCCACCGGGGGACTGCCCCTTCTCCTGAACCTGGGAGACCTGCAAAACGCCGCCCGCTAAGCCTCTAGCGAATACCCACGGTAAACTGAGCGCCCCGGAGCGAAGCTTCCTCGGTGCGGGCGAAGGCAAACTGCACCTCCTCCAAGGATTCGGACTCAGCCGGAATATCCACATAGGCAATACCGAGGGGGGTCATGGTGGCCTCCTGCTCAGTAGCGTGCTGCCAGCGATCGCCCGTCCACCGCAGCACGAAGTTGCTTGGGATCTGCACCCGCAGGGTATAGCCCCGCTTCATCTGGCTCACCCGACGATTGGGCTTCCAGATTTCCAGGAAAGGCAAATGGGTGCGATCGCCCTGGTAGCGCTCCGCCACTTCGGGTACGTAGTCGAACACCTGACCATCGGCGAGCGATCGCAGCAGTTTGATGTACTCCGCATGCGCCCACATCAGTGGCATGGCCGACCCGGTGGGGTGTCCCAGGTACAGGTGAGCCTCCGGCAGGTCATCGGTGTCCCACACCTGCTCAGGCAGCATGCCCGTCTCGTTGGCAAAGCCCTCCATGGCCTGTACCAGGGGCGTGACGTCGCCCCCCGCCGCCAGTTCGTAGTAGCCTCGCTCCGCTGAGAGTAAGGGCCAGATGCGCCCGATGCCGCCCCGCTCCTCGTCGAAGGGAGTGCCGTCGGCCCGCTGGCCGTAGCCATCGTGGTTGTAACGATGCCAGCCCACACCACAGGGGGTTTCCAACTTGAGTACCCGATCCACCACCGCCAGCGAATCGCGGATCAGTGGGTCGTGGGGGCTGCGGATACCGTAGCGCACCAGCTCCAGGAATCCCGCGTCCACCACGTCCCTGGCCGGAAACGCCTGGTCATCGGCGGGACGGTTGATGATGTAGAGGGTGGCCTGGTTGGGGTCTTCCAGAGGCGTCGGGTCGTCCATTTCCGCAGGCAGGATGCGAATGAAATGCCGGGAAATCTCGGGGTGCAGCGTACCCTCGGTGGTGACTGTCCAGGTTTCGATGTGGCTTTCTAGAAAATCGGCGTAGTCTTCGATAAATTGAGCAATGTCGCGATCGCCCCGTTCCCGCGCCAGGGTAGCCGTGCAGATCAGAGCCGTGATGCTGATGGCCAGGGTAGACGGCGAGTAGCCCCCAGCTTCCTCCCATCGCTCCTGCTGGGTGGCGGGGCCGTGGCGCATCAGGTAAGCCGCCGCCCGCAGCATCATGCCGTAGGGGTCAAACTGCCGCAGTGCCCCCTCCCGCCGCAGGGAGTGGGCCAGGGTGATGGGCAGGGCCACCTGGTCGAGCTGGATACCGCTCCAGTGGCCTTTGCCGTCAATCCAGAAATTCTGCGGAAAGCCGCCGTCTGCCTGCTGACTGGTGGCCAGATAGATCAGCGCCCGCAGCGGCGTCTCCGTGTTGCCCGCTGCCAGCAACCCTCGGGCACTGTTCACCATATCGCGCACCCACACCAGGTGATAGCCGCCCCGCTCTTCGTCACCTTTCGCCGCTCCCCAGGGAATAGCCAGGGAGGCAATCAGCGCGCCGTGGTAGGTTTTGTCCTCGTGGGTCATGAGCACGCTGAGGCTGCTGTAGTAGAGGTTGCCGCCATCGGTGCTGTAGTTGGCCAGGGCAGAGCGGGTTTCGTTGCCGCAGGGGGGTTTCCACTGGCCCTGGTAGCGTTCTTTCTGGTCTACGAAGGGCACATCCAGGGATTGGAGGACGGAGGTAATGGCGGCGTGGCGGCAGTCGCCAAAGGCAATTCCCAGGGTAAAACCATCTTCTGGAGCCGATCGCCAGTCCAGCTCTCCGGTGAGGGCCACATTGCCGTCCAGAGCCTGGTCAAACTCGTGGTTCATCTGAACATTGTCGTGCAGATCCTGCCAGCCGTCGCTCTGGCCCACATAACCCACGGAGGTGCGAATGAAGGGGACGGTAGCGGCGATCGCCAGCCAGGTACCCCGCCGCTCTGCCACCAGCAGGGTGCGATCGCACACCTGCATCACATGGGCATTGTTTCCCCAACCCGCTACCTCCAGGTGGGGAGCGCAGAGGGCAAAGAGGCGCAGGCGCTCTAGCAGTTGGGCGTCATCGCTGTCGATGCGGGTGTGCTGCAACACGCAGGGCAGCAGGGGATCAGTCACGATTTCCTTGGTGATCGTGTAGCGCCCCTGGGGGTCGCGGTTAGTTACCCGATAGCCCAGGGCGTGGAGCCACATGCGCTCGGTGTGGGAGTCCAGGTGCCTTTTCTCCGCCTGAAACTCGTCCTCGCCAATGGTCACCAGATACTGCAAATCGCGGGTCTGGGGTCGATCGACGGTGGGATAGTAAATTTCGGTAAGTACGCCGTTCCACAGGGTGAACCAGATGCGGCTGGCGGTGGAATAGGCGGTGCCGACGCCATCTTTGTTGCCCTGGGTCCAGCGGGGGGGAGTGCCGAACTTTCCGAATGCTTGTCGCTGCCCGCGAAGTGTGGTCATGGGGTGTCGATACTTAGTACAGGTCTGGGTTGGAATTGTTGAACCGTCCAACCTCTTTACAAACCGTAACGAAGCCATCCCCCCATTGGCTTCGTTCGTGGGGATAGTGGGCGATCGCCCTCTAGACAGATTTCTCTTTAGTCGCGAATAGCCGTTTCTGGATCAGGTCGCGCGGGGTAAGGGCAAATGGCATTTGCCCCTACGGGTGTTTAATCGGTGACAGACCGCTTATGCCTGGGAGGCGATCGCCCTCGCCTTCTCCAACCGCAATTGGTCTAATCCCCGCTGGTGCAGCAGCAGCCAGGAATCCACCAGGTCAGGTCCCTTCAGATCACAGGTGAGGGCGGCCCGCAGGGATTTCATTACTACCCCCTTCTTCACCCCGGCGGCCTGGGTGGCGGCTTTCACGACCGCCTGGGCATCGTCCGCTGTGTTGAGGGGCGTATCGGCCAGGGCAGCCTGCACCGCCTCCAGTACCTCAGCAATCCCCTCCTGCTGGAGATGGTCTTTGGCGGCCTCCGCATATTCCAAATCGGAGTCGAACAGGTAGCGGCACATGTCCACCGCCTCGTCCAGCCGCGCCAGGCTCTGGCCGATGAGCACGGTAATCTTTTCCAGCCAGGGGCGATCGCCCTCCGGATCGAAGGCATAGCCCGCTTCCTGCCAGTAGGGGATGAGCAAATCGGTGAGGCGATCGCTCGGCATGGCGTGGATGTACTGACTGTTGAGCCAGTTGAGCTTGTCCCAGTCGAACTTTGCTCCGGCCTTGTTCACCCGGCTGAAGTCGAATTCCTGCGCCGCATCCGGCAGGCGAAACACCTCCTGGGTGGAGTCGGGGGGCGACCAGCCCAGCAGCGTCATGTAGTTGGCCATGGCTTCGGGCACGTAGCCCATGCGCTGGAAGTCGGAGATGGAGGTGACGCCGTCCCGTTTGGAGAGCTTTTTGCCCGACGGGCTGAGGATCAGGGGCGTATGGGCAAACTCGGGGACGTCTGACCCCAGGGCTTCGTAGATGAGAATCTGCTTGGCGGTGTTGGCAATGTGGTCTTCGCCGCGAATGACGTGGGTGATGCCCATGTCGATGTCGTCCACCACCACCACGAAGTTGTAGAGGGGCTGGCCGATCTCCCCTGCCGGGGCGCGACGGGCAATCACCATGTCGCCGCCCAGATCGCTGCCGCTCCAGGTCATGGCTCCGCGCACCAGATCCTGCCAGTGGATTTCCCGCTGGTCGTCAATTTTGAAGCGAATGACGGGCTGGCGACCCTCCGCCTGAAACGCCTGCTCCTGCTCGGGGGTGAGGTGACGGTGGCGATTGTCGTAGCGAGGAGCCTGACCTTTGGCCTCCTGAGCTGTCCGCAGGGAGGTGAGTTCCTCTTCAGAGACGTAGCAGTGGTAGGCCAGCCCCCGATCCAGCAGGGTTTGAATGGCGGAGCGGTACAGATCCAGCCGCTTGCTCTGGAAAAAGGGGCCTTCGTCCCAGTTGAGGCCCAGCCACTGGAGGCCGTCGAGAATATTTTGGGTGAACTCAGGGCGCGATCGCTCCAGATCCGTGTCTTCAATGCGCAGGAGGAACTCGCCACCGTGGTGGCGGGCAAACAGCCAGTTGAAGACTGCCGTGCGGGCGGTGCCGATGTGCAGATTTCCCGTCGGGCTGGGGGCAATGCGAACGCGAACAGACATAGTCAGGCCTGGGGTCAGTGAATTTTGGTCTGCCCTATTCTAGCGACTTGCGGGGGCAGCGGGGCAGCGGAGAAAACTCTCGGAGATTGCGTCAGATATGATCGGCATTACGGTTTTTCATTCCCCAACGGGGGCGACAATTAAAGAGTCCCTGGAGAGAAATCGGGTGGGCCACATCCCTGGGTCGTGATTGTGCCAGTCGGAATAGCGATCCAAATGCCCCGCTAGACCGTATCAGGTTCAAGGTAAATACGGAACGTGCCCCATTACCAACCATCCAGCGATATCAGCACGGGAATCGCCTTTCTTCGAATTAGGAAATTTATGAAGCAGTGGACCGTTCAAGTTCTGTTACTGGGGTTATTTGGGGCGATCGCCCCCCTGCCCAACGCCCAAGCTGTTCCCGACAGTCAGTTAGAGATCAGCATTAACGGACTCCGCAACCAGAGCGGGCAAGTCTGCTTTAGCCTGTTTTCCCAAAGCCAGGGGTTTCCCAGTGGCGGGCAGGCTCTACAGGCCGACTGCGTGGATGTGGGGGAAGACTCCCCCTCGATTCTGTTTCGGGGTCTGAACCCTGGTAGCTATGCGGTGGCCGTATTTCATGATGTGAACCGCGATGGCCAGCTCAACCAGACGGTGTTTGGCATTCCCACCGAAGGGTTTGGCTTTTCCCGCAACCCCCGGCTCATGGCGGGACCACCGTCGTTTGGCGATGCGGCGTTTGTGGTTGCCGGGGTACAAAACAGCATCCAGATTCAGCTCCGCTATCTGCGGTAAGTTGGGCTGCTTTAGGGGTAGAAGCTGAGCTGGGGCAGCCCCACCGTTTCATCCCAGCCCATCATCAGGTTCAAGCACTGCACCGCCTGACTCGCCTGCCCTTTCATCAGGTTGTCAATGGCCGACATGACAATCACCCGGCCCGTGCGGGCGTCGACTTCAATGCCGATGTAGCAGAGGTTAGTCCCCCAGGCCCACTTGGTTTGGGGGTAGGTGCCGTTGGGGAGCACTTTCACCCAGACCGACGAGCGGTAAAATGCTTGATAAATAGTAATCAGGTCATCGCGCACCAGGCCCGGATCGCGCAGGGTGGCGTAGACGGTGGCCAGAATGCCGCGAACCATGGGGATCAGGTGGGGGGTGAACTGCACCAGTACGTCGTGCCCCGCCAGATCGCTGCAAATTTGCTCAATTTCGGGGGTGTGGCGGTGACGGGCGACGCCGTAGGCCCCCAGGGAACCCTCCGCCTCCGCCAGGAGCAGGTGAGTGGCGGCTTTGCGCCCGCCGCCGGAAGTACCCGACTTGGCATCAATAATGGCGCTTTCGGGGACGATCAGCCCCTGCTTCATCAGCGGGGAGAGGGCCAGCAGGCTGGCGGTGGGATAACAGCCTGGACAGCCCACCAGCCGTGCCTCTCGAATGCGATCGCGATACAGCTCGGGCAATCCATAGATCGCCTCCTGGGCCGTGGCCTGATCATGGCGTTCCTGGCCGTACCAGGTCTGGTAGGTGGTCAGGTCAAAAAAGCGGTAGTCAGCAGAAAGATCAAGCACCTTACAGCCCCGCTCTAGCAGGGTGGGGGCCATTTTACAGGCCAGCCCATTGGGAAGGGAAAGGAAAACGACCTGACAGCGTTGGGCAATGGCTTCCAGATCAATCGCCTCCACCTGCAGATCGGCCCGATGGGCCAGGTGGGGATAAATTTCAGCAAAGTGCTGCCCGGCGCTGCTGTCACCGCCCAAATAGGCAATCTCGATGTGGGGATGGTCGAGCAAGAGCCGCACCAGTTGAACGCCCCCATATCCTGATGCGCCAATAATCCCAACGGGAATGCGTGCTGTATCACCCATGTCTGTCAACCTGCTTTATCTCAGTGGTTTTTATCTTGGTGGTTACTTTGGCAGTCTGGCAGCACCGATGCAAGCTCTGCTGTCATCCATCACCCTGATTGGCTCGACGGTTTCACCTCAGAATCAGGTGGTCGGCCCAGATTCTCAGAATTGCCTCTGCGACTAGCCGTATCTTATACTGCGATCGCCATACATATAGCCCTACGGGCTAAGGTTTGAGTTTAGAACCCCCGCGACGCGGGGATTCCAAACCTCTTGAATGTCCTAACGCGAAAGCGTAACGCCATACTGTGCGCTTTCTGGGATATTTGCAGCCTGTGGTAACTACTCAGGCTTGATCTGGAGCCTGAACTGCCCTCATCCCCTAGCCCCTTCTCCCTGGGGAGAAGGGGAATCGGATTGAAGTCCCTCTCCCCAGGGAGAGAGATTTAGGGTGAGGGCAGCCTGAGCAGTTACCTTGAGTCGGAGTTTTCTACATCAAGTTGTTCCCTGCCATCATCCCCCATTAGGCGAAGCTAAAATTAAGTATCTAAGTAGAACTGCATTGAAAAACGAAGGTTAGAAAACCGGGGGAGCGCCCCGCCGGTTTTCTAACATGAATTTAATTGTGCTGACCTACTTAGAAGATCAGCAAATCGAGATTATCGAATCGAGATTAGACTAAGCTGATGAGCTGCGTGCTGCTCTACGATGGGACGCGCTTGATGCTGGCTCGTTTAATTGTTGCAAAGAAGGGTTAATTTTGTGGAACCGCTCCGTCAAAACGAATCCATTGATCAATCTAACAGCGATCCGGGGGCGGCTGGCCCTGGGTTTGCCTTCGACTCCGTTGAAGTCGCCCTGGCCGAGCTAAAGGCTGGTCGATCCATTGTGGTGGTCGATGACGAAAACCGCGAAAACGAAGGCGACCTGATTTGCGCGGCCCAGTTTGCCACCCCTGGAATGATCAACTTTATGGCAGTGGAGGCGCGGGGGCTGATCTGTCTGGCGATGACGGGCGATCGCCTTGATGAACTTGATTTGCCCCTGATGGTGAGCCACAAAACCGACGAGAGCGAACAGACAGCCTTCACCGTCAGCATCGACGCCGCCCTGCACCTGGGAGTGACCACAGGCATTTCCGCCGACGATCGCGCGCGCACCATCCAAATTGCCATCAACCCCAACACCCGCCCTGGCGATTTGCGCCGTCCGGGGCACATCTTTCCTTTGCGCGCCAAGGAGGGTGGGGTGCTCAAGCGGGCGGGACACACGGAAGCCGGGGTAGATCTGGCCCGACTGGCAGGGCTGTACCCAGCGGCGGTGATCTGCGAAATTCAAAACCCCGATGGCTCTATGGCCCGCCTGCCTGAGCTGGTGGAGTACGCCCGCAGTCATAACCTGAAGCTGATCAGCATTGCCGATTTGATCAGCTACCGCCTGCAGCATGAGCGCTTTATCCAGCGGGAGACGGTGGCCCAGTTGCCCACCCTGTTTGGCCAGTTTCAGGTATACGCCTACCGCAACCTGCTGGACGATTCCGAACACCTCGCTCTGGTGAAGGGCGACCCGGCTACTTTTGGCGATCGCTCTGTGTTCGTCCGCGTTCATTCCGAATGCCTGACAGGAGATGCCCTGGGATCGCTACGCTGCGACTGTCGGGGCCAGCTCCAGGCCGCCCTCAAAATGATTGACAGCGCCGGGGCGGGGGTGGTGGTCTACCTGCGGCAGGAGGGACGGGGCATCGGTCTGGTCAACAAACTAAAAGCCTACAGCTTGCAAGACCTGGGTTTGGACACGGTCGCAGCTAACGAACGCCTCGGATTTCCCGCTGATCAGCGCAACTATGGCATGGGAGCGCAAATTCTCAACGATATTGGCGTGAAGCGATTCTGCCTGATTACCAATAACCCCCGCAAAATCGCCGGTCTCAAAGGTTATGGCCTGGAAATGGTGAACCGGGTGCCCCTGCTGATTGAGGCCAATCTCCATAACGCCACCTACCTGGCCACCAAGGCCGAAAAGCTGGGGCACCTGCTGCTGCAAACCTACCTGGTGACGGTTTCTATCCAGTGGCAAGACGAACCGCTGCCCCTGGAAACCCGTTACGAGCGGCTGGAAAAGCTACGCCACCTGGCCCACACCCACACCCTGCTGCTCCAGGAAGAGGCCCGGCCCGTGGCGATCGCCCTCTTTGGCCGGTCATCCCTGATCTTCCACCTGGGGTTTGACCAGACCGAGCGGGTAGAGCCACAGTGGTATACCCAATCCCGCCATCCCTATGTGGGGGCGATCGCCCAAATCCTGGATCACATTGCCAGTTGGCCAACGGTGCAGCAGGTCGAGTTTCTGATTTCCCCAGGCTGCGACCCCATGACCAATCTGCAGGTGCAGCTTGATCGGCAAATCTTTCGCCTTGACCCGGAAGCTGACCCAGCGATCAAACCTTCTTCAGTGTGCGATCGCCTCCAGACCCAGCGCATCTATGTATTTTCCACCCACACACCCATTGATTAAATTGATTGATCAACGTCCAGCTATTCTTTCACCCCACCAAATCGCCGCTCCCGGCTCTGATAGCTACAAAGTGCCCGATGAAACTCGGCTCGATCAAAGTCAGGCCACAGGGTATCGGTGACATAGATCTCGGCATAGGCGGTCTGCCACAGTAAAAAATTGCTGAGCCGCATCTCGCCGCTGGTGCGAATGAGCAGGTCAGGGTCGCCGCTGCCCGCTGTGTAAAGGTGTTTCTCAAACAGGCTATCGGTGATTTCTTCAGGACGCAGATTGCCCTGCTCAATCTGGTGGGCGATCGCCCGACAGGCCTGGACGATTTCCTGCCGCCCGCCATAATTCTTGGCGATTGTAAACTGAATGCCCTGATTCTGGGAGGTGGCCCGCATAGAATGTTCAATCTCCGCCTGGAGAGACTGGGGGAGCTGGCTGAGGTTACCCACAAAGCGAATGCACACATCCTCCCGGATCAGCTCTGCCAGTTCCTGCCGCAATACCCGCTCGAAGAGGGTCATCAAAAACTCGACCTCCTCCAGGGGACGGCTCCAGTTCTCCGTGGAAAAAGCATAGGCGGTCAGTGCGCCAATGCCCCAGTCTCGACAACAGCGCAGCAGCTCCTTCAGGGTATCGACGCCTCGACGATGGCCGATGCTACGGGGTAGCCCCTGGCGTTTTGCCCAGCGCCCGTTGCCGTCCATAATCACAGCTACATGCTTGGGTAAGCGTTCCCGTAGGAGATCTGCTGGAAGCTCTTTGAATCGTGTTTTCTCTGAAACCGTTTGCTTAGCCGTCATGTCCTCTCCCGGTAATTACCCATTCCCGCTCCAAATTAACAGGTTGAATTCACAAAATCCCCTAAATTGCAATGAACTTGAAAAATCTTTCAAGCATTACAAATTTTTCATACATAACAGCGCAACATGACTATTTCTTACGGTTTCTTACGGTGCAGCAGAGAGGAGGCAAAGCGTATCAACCGCGACAAAAGTGCGTTTGCCTGGTTGCCCAATCGTCGCCCCAGACTTCTGATTTGGGGAGCGACCACTTCCCGATCTGAAGACTTGGAAAAACGGTTCCGCAACAGATCCCTGAGTTTGCTGCTGGTAAGGGGACGGTTCAACATCCCCCGCTCTGCCACCGAAATCGAGCCGGTTTCCTCCGAAACAACGACACAGAGGCAGTTCTCTACTCGCTCGGTAATTCCCATTGCAGCCCGATGGCGCGTTCCCAACTGACGGGAGGCGTCGCGTTCAGAGATGGGCAAAATCACCCCCGCCGCCACCACCCGCGAATCTCGAATTAACACAGCTCCGTCGTGGAGCAGAGTTGTCGTCTGGAAAATGGTTTGAATAAGTTCCCGCGAAACTTCCGCATTGAGCCTGACCCCTGGCACGGAGAAGTCTCGCTCGTCAATGGGACGGTTTGTTTCCAGGATGAGCAATGCCCCAGTGCGGTTTTGAGATAGCTCTTTCACCGCATCCACGATTTCATCAATCACGCCATCGGGTTTGGGAATGGCTTCCTGGGACGGGCGGAAAAGCTGGAAAAATTCACCCCGCCCCAGTTGCTCTAGCAACCGCCGAAACTCTGCCTGAAAAATGAATGCCATGGCAACGGCAGAGCCGATGACCAGCTTTTCTAGTACAAAGCTGAGCAGTGTCAGGTTCAGGGTGTTACTGATCGCTGCCGCCAGCATCAGCACAATTAACCCACGCACCATCCATAGTGTGCGGCGTTCCCCAATGACGACGAGAACCATGTAGGCCAACACGAGCACCAGCCCAATATCAATCACAGGAAGTAACAAGGACTGAGTCCAGCCAAGGTTTATCAACCATTGCTTTAAGAAAGATCCCATCTGATTGATCTGAAATTAACCCTGTGTCCCTGCCCAACAGCTTGCCGAACCAATTGGTCAAAAATGATTGCGCCGGATATGTCCATTTAATCCGGAGAGCGCCAAGCGAGGACGAGTCTCCACTTCTCTAATGTGACAGATCATGGGCTGGATCGATCGGGATGCCCCATCTTCGTTGAAAGCCCGGAATGGCGACCCAAACAGGCCTCAAGCCGAGCAAACCCCGCTCTAGAGGGCCGATTCGGCAGCTAAGCGGTCGGGCAATCGGTCTTGCCGAATCAGGTCTTGGTAAGTTTCTCTTTGTAGAATAATGTTTGCTTCTCCTGCATAAACAACAACCGCAGCCGGACGAGGCAGACGGTTATAGTTAGAGGCCATGCTGTAATTGTAGGCACCCGTTCCCACGACGACGAGGGTATCCCCTGGTTGGGTGAGGGGAAGCATGGCGTCCTTAATGAGAAGATCACCTGATTCACAGTGCTTTCCGGCAATCGTGACGGTTTGTGCAAACGGTTCTGCCATGCGATTGGCAACACAGGCCCGGTATACCGACTGGTAGGTAATGGGGCGTGGGTTATCGGACATTCCGCCATCTACCGTAAGATAGGTACGAATGCCAGGAACGGTTTTCTGGCTGCCCATGCGGTAGGCCGTTACACAGGCATTGCCAATGAGCGATCGCCCCGGTTCGGCAATCAGCTTGGGTAGGGGCAATTGATGGGCCTCACAGGCCTGCACCACCGCCCGACTGACGGTTTCCACCCAGGCTTCGATGCTGGGTGGGTCATCGGCCTCGGTGTAGCAGATACCCAACCCGCCGCCAATGTCCAGTTCGCGCACCGGCAGACCATACTCCCTCGCCTTGGTCATCCACTCCACAAGTACCCCTGGCAAATCCTGGTGGGGCTGGAGTTCAAAGATTTGTGACCCAATGTGGGCATGCAGCCCGACGCACTCCAACTGCGGCTGCTGGGCTACGTAGTCAAACACGGCGCTGATTTGATCGGGGTCAAAACCAAATTTACTGTCCAGGTGGCCGGTTTGAATGTACTCGTGGGTGTGGCATTCGATCCCAGGAGTGAGGCGCAGCATGATGCGAACTGGCCCACGGGACGAGGATGATGCCAGGGCAGACAGCAGCTCAAGCTCAAGCCAGTTATCGACGACGATGGTAATATTGGCGGCGATCGCCATTTCTAGCTCGTCTTGGGATTTATTGTTGCCGTGCAGATAGGTCAAATCAGCCGACACCCCAGCGGCCAGCGCGGTGTAGAGTTCTCCCCCGGACACCACGTCAATGCCCAGCCCTTCACTGGCCACAATGGCACACACCGCCAGACAGTTCCAGGCTTTTGAAGCGTAAATAACCAGGGCATCACCCGGGTAGTGGCGCTCAAAAGCCGTCCGATATTGGCGGCAAGCCGTGCGCAGCGTCACTTCATCCAAAATATAGAGGGGCGACCCGAAGCGACTCACCAAGGTTGTCACCTCACACCCACCGATTTCTAAACCGCCGTCCTGATTGACCGCTGCGGTCAGGGGCAACAGGCACTGGTTTGGCGAAAGCCCCTCCCCCTGCCGGAGATATTGGAGCGCAGAGTCATTACTCTTGACTGAAGTCATTGCTGGAGTCGATACCATGAATTGAAGCTGTCCTCAAGCGATACTGTAGCAGGCAATTTGTAGCAGGCAATACTCTAATAAGTGGTGCTGTTAAGTGGTGCTGTGCAGGGTGTCAGCTTTCAGGATGACAGTCTCCGACAGTTCCCAGATTTCAGTGTACAATTAAGGGCTGCCGATTCCCGAAGGATTAGACTCCGATGTGAATATTCTGCAGCTTGCGCCCCTGACCACAGAGGATTTGCCCGCCATTGTTGATTTAGATCAGCACTGCTTTGGTGGGCTGTGGACACAAGATGGGTATCAGCGGGAGTTGGACAGCCCTGCGAGCGACCTGATAGGTTTGTGGGGGCAGCCTGCCAGACCAGCCCTTTCTCAGGTTTCATCGCCTCTCACGACAAACTTTGAACCCACCCCGCTTTTAGGAATAGGCTGCCTTTGGGCCATCCTTGAGGAAGCCCACATTACCATTCTGGCCGTGCATCCTCATTACCGTAGACAGGGCCTGGGTAGGTTCTTGCTGGGAGCACTTCTCAGTAGGGCGCAAAGGCGCGGACTGGAATGGGCTACCCTGGAAGTTCGCCCCAGCAACCTGGCGGCCCGCCATCTCTACCAATCGGTTGGGTTTACCGAGGTAGGCCGCCGCCGTCACTACTATCAGGACTCTGGTGAAGATGCTATTATCCTCTGGCGTCAGGGGCTACAAACACCAGAGTTTCAACAACAGTTCCAGGGCTGGCACCAGCAAAGTTGCGATCGCCTGCGTCAAGCTGGGTGGCAACTTACATCAGATGGCAATACATCAGGCTGCTGTGGGGATCAACCCCCTTCGGGATCAACCCCCTTCGGAGATAAGTAGAACTGCATCGAAAAACGAAGGTTAGAAAACCGGGGGAGCGCCCCGCCGGTTTTCTAACATGAATTTAATTGTGCTGGCCTACTTATGAGCATAAACAGAAAGGCAGGTTAACAACTTTTTAAGAAGCATTAAGAAGTTGTGAACACGTGGTTCGGGGATCACTACCTGCCAAGGCTCTGAAACGCTTACCGGGAGTATGAATCATCACAACTGATTAAATTCGCTATGCTAGAATCAGCTTACCGGCACGCAGCAGGTGATGGAATAACACCATGTTTGAACGCTTCACAGAAAAAGCCATTAAGGTGATTATGCTTGCCCAGGAGGAAGCCCGTCGCCTGGGACATAACTTCGTGGGTACCGAGCAGATCCTCCTAGGTCTGATTGGAGAGGGTACCGGAGTCGCCGCTAAGGTTCTCAAGTCCATGGGCGTCAACCTTAAAGACGCTCGTATTGAAGTTGAAAAAATTATTGGTCGCGGATCCGGCTTTGTCGCCGTCGAGATTCCCTTTACTCCCCGAGCCAAGCGAGTTTTGGAATTGTCGCTGGAGGAAGCTCGTCAACTCGGGCATAACTACATCGGCACAGAGCACCTGCTTCTTGGCCTCATTCGCGAAGGTGAAGGGGTAGCCGCCAGGGTTCTCGAAAACCTGGGAGTTGACCTTTCCAAAGTGCGCACCCAGGTCATTCGGATGCTGGGCGAAACAGCGGAAGTTTCTGCCGGGGGCGGTCAGGGCCGCACGAAAACTCCAACCCTCGACGAGTTTGGCTCAAACCTTACCCAGATGGCTGGAGAAGGCAAGCTCGACCCTGTCGTTGGCCGCCAAAAAGAAATTGAGCGGGTCATCCAAATTCTCGGTCGTCGTACCAAAAATAATCCAGTGCTCATCGGTGAGCCTGGGGTGGGTAAAACCGCGATCGCCGAAGGTTTGGCCCAGCGCATTTCCAACGGTGATGTGCCCGATATCCTCGAAGAAAAGCGTGTTGTGACCCTGGACATCGGCCTTCTGGTGGCAGGTACCAAATACCGAGGCGAATTCGAGGAGCGCCTCAAGAAAATCATGGATGAAATTCGGCAGGCCGGAAACGTCATCCTGGTTATCGATGAGGTTCACACCCTGATTGGTGCGGGTGCGGCAGAGGGGGCCATTGACGCCGCCAACATTTTGAAACCCGCCCTGGCCCGTGGCGAACTTCAGTGTATCGGTGCCACTACCCTGGATGAGTACCGTAAGCACATTGAACGCGATGCCGCCCTCGAACGCCGCTTCCAGCCGGTGATGGTGGGCGAACCAACGGTGGACGAAACTATCGAAATTCTCCACGGATTGCGCGATCGCTACGAACAGCACCACAAGCTTCGCATCTCTGATGAAGCGCTGGATGCAGCCGCCAAACTGTCTGACCGCTACATCTCCGATCGCTACCTGCCCGATAAGGCTATCGACTTGATTGACGAAGCCGGTTCGCGGGTGCGTTTGATCAACTCCCAGCTTCCCCCCGCCGCTAAAGAATTGGACAAAGAGCTGCGTCAGGTTCTCAAAGAGAAAGACGACGCGGTTCGTTCCCAAGACTTTGACCGAGCTGGGGAATTGCGCGATCGCGAAATGGAGATTAAGGCAGAGATCCGGGCGATCGCTCAGAGCAAAAAGTCAGAATCAGCAGACGGCGACGATATGTCTCCCGTCGTCACAGAAGAAGACATTGCTCACATTGTGGCGTCCTGGACTGGCGTTCCTGTCAACAAACTTACCGAATCCGAGTCTGAAAAGCTGCTGAACATGGAGGACACACTCCATCAGCGACTGATTGGTCAGGACGAGGCAGTCAAGGCAGTTTCCCGCGCCATCCGGCGGGCACGGGTCGGCTTGAAGAACCCCAACCGTCCTATCGCCAGCTTCATCTTCTCTGGACCGACCGGGGTCGGGAAAACCGAGCTGACCAAAGCACTGGCTTCTTACTTCTTCGGTTCTGAAGAGGCGATGATTCGTCTGGATATGTCGGAGTACATGGAGCGGCACACCGTTTCCAAGCTCATCGGTTCACCTCCGGGTTATGTAGGCTACAACGAAGGCGGCCAGCTCACTGAAGCCGTGCGTCGTCGTCCCTACACGGTTGTGCTGTTCGATGAAATTGAAAAGGCGCACCCCGATGTCTTCAACATGCTCCTGCAGATTCTGGAAGATGGTCGTCTGACCGACGCGAAGGGCCGTACCGTTGATTTCAAGAACACTCTGCTGATCATGACCTCTAATATCGGGTCGAAGGTGATCGAGAAAGGCGGCACGGGTCTTGGCTTTGAGTTCTCTGGTGAAAGCGAAGCCGACGCCCAATACACCCGCATCCGCTCGCTGGTCAACGAAGAGCTGAAGCAGTACTTCCGGCCTGAGTTCCTCAACCGTCTGGATGAAATCATTGTCTTCCGTCAGCTCTCGAAGGACGAAGTCAAGGAAATCTCCGACATTCTTCTGCGGGAGGTCTTCAGCCGCTTACAGGAGCAGGGCATTACCCTTGAGGTTACCGAGCGGTTTAAGGATCGCCTGGTGGAAGAGGGATATAACCCCAGCTATGGAGCACGTCCTCTACGCCGCGCGATTATGCGCCTCCTGGAAGACTCCCTGGCAGAGGAAATTCTTTCTGGCCACATTCGCGAGGGCGATACCGCCATCGTCGATGTGGGCGAAGACGGCAAGGTTAAAGTTTTGCCGGGCGAAAAGCGCGAACTGCTGCCCCAGGGAGCCGAATAGGTTATCCCAGCCCACGACTCAACTGAATGAAACGTTTAGCGGAAATCTTTGCAGATTTCCGCTATTTTTTTGCTTATGGTTTGCCCTATGCTGCGCAGGTCAGGTTAGAGATGCCTTCTTGGACAGAGATATACCGATTGCCGCTGCTGGCGGGACTGACGTGTTTGCTCATCGGATTTCTGCTGGTTGATGTGTTCTCCCGTCGCTGGACAGGGCCGCCACTGGCGGAGAGCAGCCTGCCGGGGGATGTGTGGCTCACTGACCCGCCTGGTGCGTTAACCCTGGCGGAGACTCTGGGCGATCGCTGGGTGGTTTCTGCCGACGAAGCCAAGCAGCTCATCCAGAGTGGAGCTACACTGCTGGATGCACGGGGAAAGTATCGCCTGGTCTCCCTGCCGGGAGCGGTTTCTGTAAGCTGGCGCACCTTCTCCCAAACTCATGCGCCGCACCAGGGAAAGCTGCTGGCCACCATTCCGGTGCTGACCCAGCGGCTGCGGGAGGTGGGGGTAGCCAACAACCGTCCGGTGGTGGTGGTGGGAGATCCGATCCGGGGCTGGGGGGAAGAGGGCCGCATAGTCTGGATGCTGCGATCGCTCGGCCATAACCAGGCGGTAATGGTGGACGGCGGCTATCGCGCCCTGGTGGACGCAGGATTTTCCCTGAAACACCTGCCCGTCAAACTGCCAGGGAATCGGCCAGCGGGAGACTTTGTGGCCAACCCGGTTGGGGATTGGACGGCAGATCAGCAGCATGTGAAAGCCCTCCTGAATGCCCCCAATACCGTGATTCTCGACACCCGCGAACCCAGGGAGTATGCCGGAGCCACGCCCTACGGGGAAAAGCGGGGAGGACACCTGCCAGGAGCGGTGCCGCTCTATTTCAAAGAACTGCTGGGGGAGGACGGTCGGCAATTGTCCGCCGAGGCGATCGCCACGAAACTGGCAGAACTGGGCGTTACCCGTGAGACAACCGTGATTACCTACTGCACCGGGGGAGTGCGATCGGCGTGGCTCACAGCAGTTCTCACGGATTTAGGCTTTCGCGCTAAAAACTATCCTGGCTCGATGTGGGAGTGGTCATCCCTGCCCGCTGCGGACTATCCCCTCGTTCGCACCAATCCAGGCTGGTAAACAGATGGTCGCAGATCGGGGTCAGGTTGCCACGGGCTGAGCTTCTGCACCACTGGCGTCAGCACTTGCCCGCTCTACCCTGGCCCCCAAACCCTGGAGCTTAGTATCGAGATTCTCGTACCCCCGATCCAGATGGTGCAGCCCCTGAATGGTCGTGGTGCCCTCCGCCGCTAACCCGGCCAGCACCAGAGCTGCTGATGCCCGCAGGTCGGTGGCCACCACAGGGGCACCCGACAGTTTAGAAACGCCCCGCACCACGGCAATATTGCCTTTGACGCGGATGTCTGCCCCCATGCGGTTGAGTTCAGCGACGTGGCGCAGGCGGTTTTCAAAAACCGTTTCGGTAATTACGCTATTCCCCTCGCTCAGAGTCAACAGAGCCATGAACTGAGCCTGCATATCGGTGGGAAAACCAGGGAACGGTAAGGTTTTGATATCGGTCGCATGGTGCTGCTGAGCCGGAATGATCCGCAGGCAGTTAGTCCCCTCAACGGTAATAGTGACCCCGGTGGTTCGTAGCTTGGAAATGACCGCCGTGAGATGGTCAGAAATCACCGGAGCCAGCACTAACTCAGAGCGGGTGATCGCGCCCGCAATCAAAAAAGTACCCGCTTCGATGCGATCGGGGATGATGGCGTAGTCAGCCGAGTGCAGCGATGGCACACCGCTGACGCTAATGGTTTTTGTGCCTGCGCCCCGGATGCGGGCACCCATGGCCCGACAAAAATTCGCCAGATCGACCACTTCAGGCTCCTGGGCGGCATTTTCGATAATGGTTTCACCGTCCGCCAGGGTGGCGGCCATCATCAGGGTTTCGGTTGCACCGACGCTGGGGTAGTCAAGATAAATGCGGGCACCCTTCAGCCGCTTGGTGCTGCCGGTAATGTAGGCATGGACAGTGCCGTGCTCAATGTGAACCTCCGCCCCCATGGCCTGCAGCCCCCGGACGTGTAAGTCGACCGGGCGGGCACCAATGGCACAGCCGCC
>JAYKGU010000037.1:0-20558 GCA_035285585.1 Synechococcales cyanobacterium | reverse complement strand
AGCGTAAGGCGGGACGCTTTCCCAAGAATAGAATTCAGGAGTCAGGAGCCAGAAGTCAGCTCTCTCCTGAATTCTGACTCCTGGATTCTGGCTCCTGTCCAACCAGGATTTCCCGCCTTAAGTTGATGCCCGTGGTTGGACATCAGTAAAGCAGGTGGGGTGCCCCCCGCCGAGGTGCGCGTTAATTTTTGCCGCCTTAGGAGATTTCCAGAGAAAATTTTACCCTCGGTTCAACCCTTGGTAGGGACAAATGGCCATTTGCCCTGCGTCGTCCGGTAGGATTATTTTCAAAAATCTCCTTAAACGAGATTCCCATCTTTTTCCAGAGAAGAACCCTGCAAAGATGCTTGATGGCTAAGCCAGATTGCTGACTCTTTCCCCCCCTCGGGCATTCGTCACAAAGTTGTCACAATTCTTCTGTAGGGTATTAGGTACAGACGAGCAATGAGCAGGACGGCATCTACTCTTTCTGTTGCTTTGGTAACGGGTACCCTGCTGTCCGCATCTTTATAGGTGCGGACTGGCCAGTCGGTTCCCTGATGATTTCTCTAGAGCGGGTACCCGTTGTCAAAGTCTGTCAGGAATTCACCCGCAAGCATTCAAACACGCCAGTGTCCGAACACACAAGTGTTAAAGTGCACCAGTAAGTAGGTAGCGACAAATAAGCGAAGTTATGGTGGGGTTCGCCCGCCGCTGGGGGGCAAACCCAACGGGCTTTATTTATGACCACGTACTTACTACCGCATCAGATCGCGTCTTCGATATTCCAGATCGCGAGCTATAGCCCTACGGGCTAAGGCTTGAGTGTGGAACCCCCGCGTCGCGGGGGTTCCACACCTCTTGAATGTCCTAACGCGAAAGCGTAACGCCATACAAACGGGAAGCTCTACTGAGTTTGCAGATTATTGTCATTGGCACGTTCTCGGTAGAACTGATTTTTGTATGAATGATGTTTTCAGCGATCGCCGCTCCAGCCATTGCCTGTCAAACAATGTTTTGATAGGAGAATTCGATCCGCCGCTGATGCTACCCATGTTGGTTGATGAAAGTTTAATCCGTCGCTTCAAGTATTGGCATGACGGTATCCGAGACGCGATGATTTTTCGTTCACAAATTTACATTTGCTGCGACTCCTATCCAGTGACTGAGCGGGTTGATGCGTTTGAAATTGCTGCGCTCTTCTCCAGTCGAAAGTATCCGGCCTGCATTACGGTCTCTGATGCTCATTACATCGTGTGGCGTAACGTGCGATCGCTCGTTTAGGTGACTGCCAGGAAAGACCATACCGCCCGTAGGGTACCGGATAGCCCAAGGGCATGGCCATCGCTAAAGCGAGTTGTTTAAAGCTCATTGATGAAAAAGCTCCCCTTGTGGGGGGAGCTGTTCGATTAGGGATGTAGGACGCTCCCGTGGGGGCTAGGGAGCGCTGACGAATTGTCACTTACAACCATAGGCGGAATGGCTGGGGGCGATCGCCCCACAGCCGTTGGGAAATCCGTTGGGAAATCCGTTGGGAAATTTATGGGTGAATTAAACGATGCTACCCGTCAGGCTAGCAGCCCCGGATTGACCCACGTAGCCCGTTAGCTGCACACTGCCGATCGTGTCACCGAGCTGCATCGGCTCCGAGCAGGAGGTGTGATACCGCATGGTTTGCAGTGGCGCAGACCCACTGTTAAAGGCAGCCTCATCTTCAAACACGTAGATAAAAGTGCGAGCCTTGAATCGCTGAGTGCCAGCAATGTCCAAATCCGCTGTAAAGTCATCCCCTTCCTGGACTTCATCGGCAAAGTAAGTGCTACCTCTGCCCTGGCGCACATCCGCAACCTTCCTGCGGTCGGACACCACAATGTAGGCTAATCCATCATCGTCGGGGGTGCCGTTCACCGTAGCTTTTTTCGGATCTTGCCCGGTGAGCAAGTCGGTGCCGGGGTCGTATTCAAAGGTGAGTTCTCGGGGTTTGCCCAGGGTGTCGCATAGATTATTCCCCTCACCGTTGTCATCATCCCCGTTATCGTCGTCATCATCATCGTCGTCGTCGTCGGGCTGGGATGGATTAATCACCGACTCAGTCACCGTGCTGGCCTCAACTTTTAGCAGCACAGCTAGGATGTTCTGGTCGACCTGAACCAGGGTGTCTCGACCCGATTGCACAATGGTGAGTTCCTCAAAAGAGTAGGACTCAAAGCGGAGAATATCTACCCCCGTGCGGTTGAAGCCTCGGATGGTTTTGGTGCCTTTGCCAGAGATCACAAAGGTATCGTTACCTCTGCCACCCACCATCAAATCATCCCCGTCACCGCCATCGAACCAGTTGTTACCGCTGCGGCAAATGAGAATGTCATCTCCCCTGCCGCCTTTGAGGACGTCATTGCCCCGGCCACCGTTGATGAAGTCATCGCCATCACCGCCGTCCATATCATCGTCGCCGCTGCCGCCCAGCAGGCGATCGCTCCCCTTGTTACCTCCCAGCGTGTCGTCGCCCTTGCCGCCGTTGATCGTATCGTTGCCCTTGTTGCCGTCGGCATCATCATTTCCCGAACCGCAGGAAATTCTGTCATTGCCGCCGTTCCCGGCAACTTTATCGTCACCGCCCCGACAGATGATGCGATCGTTGCCTCCCAACCCCCGGAGAAAGTCATTCAGGTTACCGCCCAGGAGCCGGTCATTGCTGCCATTACCCACCAGTACAAAGGTGTTGAGGTTAATGTCAATCACCGTGTCTGAGCGAAAGGTGAGGTTTTGAATGGTGACATCCTGGTCAATGGTGGTTTCAACGACCGAGTAGGGTACGGTGCGGTAGTTGGCCGCCAGATATTCTGCCAGGGCATCCTGTTCGGTACCAAAGGCCGAGAAGTTGGCAACATTGGTGGTCGAATTCACATTGATTTCCGTTAGATTGACCCGATTGCTGGTCGTGCCAAAGGTGGGGAAAACATAGCCATCGCCCCCGTCCGCCAGGTAGCTGGTGGTCACGATGCGGTAGGTTTGCTGGCTCTGACTGCTGGTGGCCTGGAACTGGCCATCCTTAACGAGAATATCGACAATATTGCCGTCATCGTCCTTAATGGCGAGCGATCGCACCCGTTGACCGGGCGGCAGGCTGGCGTCGTAGCTGAAAATCAGGCCACTGACCTGGGGAAATTGGGAGGGGGTCATGCCATTGCCCGTTGCCGATACCCCATGCTCGATAATTTGCACCAACTGGGCGCGGGTCAAGGTCAGCAATACCAGACTGCTGTTGATCTGGAGGGAGTTTTCAATATCCAGTTGGGAGATGGCTCCCTGCTGTTTGTTGGCGTTGGGGTTGGGTTGGGTGGGTAACAAAGTCCCGTCATCGCTGATATAGCCAATGGAACTGCCGATGGCCCCAGCGTGGGTAATGGAGATACTGACGGAAGTATCGACCGAGCGGGCAATGAACAGGTTGGCCTCGGCGGTCAGGCTACCCAGGGTGGTAGATTCGGTGGTGACGACGGTGCTGCGACCTTCGATGAAAACGCTGGTAAAGCCAAAGATCACCGAATCGCGTTCGATGATGGTGACATCCCCACCACCATCAGAGCCGCCGTCGTCGTCTGAGTTAGAGTCACCGCTGCCGCTGTCGTCATCGTCGTCGTCGTCATCGTCGTCATCATCGTCGTCGTCATCGTCATCGTCGTCGTCGTCATCGTCATCTAGAGTTGTGAACTCACCCCCCATGTTCAAGGTCGTGAAGGTTTCCTCTGCTTCAACATCAACGGTAAAAAGTCCTGTTTGAGTTTTCATAATAGTCTCCAAAAACTGGTGTAAGAGGCTGTGATGTAGGCAATTGATTAGTAGAAAAGGGCGTCAAGGCAAGGAATTGGAACGGTGAATCGACCTGGCTTGAGCAAGGGATCAGCCGGGTGGTAGACAAATAGGAGCGATCGCCACGATAGTTTCCCAGAACCATCTCCCAAAACTATCCGGATGGACAGTTCTGCAGAGTGTAGATTGGCTTTAAGAACTTTAGAGCCAGTCAAACGGTTGTCTGAACCTTGGCGACAGGCAGATGGCTCAGCGACTAAGCTTTCCTGACGGATGCCCGGCCACTTTTACTGAATGCGGTGGCCGCGTGGTTCCGTCACGGTTACGCGACGGAACTTGGGAAATGCTGTGAAACAGGCGGTATTGCAGCACGACTGGGCCTCCTGGGTGGGAGGTGGTGGTGCGGCTAACAGCCTGGAGCGTCAGGCAAACTGGCGGGAGCAACCCCGGCCAATTCTAGTGGCCCACACCTGACGACCTTTGCTGTTGCCACCGTTGCCGGGTATCAACTTAAGGCGGGAAAGTGGGGCGCGCCGCGCCCCACTTTCCCGCTAATCTTGTCCCGCTTTAAGCAGGAACCCGCGTCATGCTTGGGAAAGATTAGGGGCTATTGGCAGCAATTGAGCGTTTAACTACCCGATTGACACAATTAAGCAATACCGTCTGGAAAATACCGTCTGGTCTGACACCCTTGGCGCAAAGACCTGCTTTAGGGTTGGCTTTTGGGGAATCAACTGCGTTAGTTTGTGAGTAATAAACGGATGAAAAATGAGTCCTGATGAATCCTTGCGATTGACGAATCCCTCGTGATAGCTGCCAATCAAGTCTGTTTGCTTGGTGGTCAGAACAAACTTGACCTTCTGTAGCAACCTATCACTGAAATAATATGACCCCAGAGGGTAGTAAAAGTTTCGGGTTCATCGCAAATTTATAAATCACCGCTGAGGGAGGGTTCCAGGACGCGAGTTTCCGAAGGATGGGCATGGGCGATCGCCGCCTTCAGCAGTCCTAAAAACAAAGGATGGGGAGTGTTGGGCCGGGACTGAAATTCGGGATGAAACTGGCTGGCAATAAAGAAAGGGTGATCGGGACATTCAATAATTTCCACCAGGCGGCTGTCGGGGGAGGTGCCGCTGATCACAAAGCCCGTTTCCAGGAACAGGTTGCGATAAGCGTTGTTAAACTCGTAGCGGTGGCGGTGGCGCTCGTAAATCACCTCGCGCTGGTAGAGAGAGGCCGCCAGGGTGTCGGGCGTGAGCCGACAGGCACACAGCCCCAGGCGCATGGTGCCCCCCAGATCAATCACATCTTGCTGTTCTGGCAGCAGGTTAATGACCGGGTTGGTCGTTTCACTATCAAACTCTGCGCTATTCGCGTCATGGAGGTGGGCGACGCCGCGTGCCCATTCAATCACGGAGCACTGCATGCCCAGGCACAGCCCCAGGAAAGGAATGCGCTGGGTGCGGGCATAGTGAACAGCCTGCACCTTGCCCTCAATGCCGCGACTGCCAAACCCCCCCGGCACCACAATGCCGTTGACGCCCGCCAGCAGTGCCTCAGCCCCTCGCACTTCAATATCTTCGGAGTTTACCCAGCGGACGGATAGATCGCCGCCCTGGTCAATGGCTGCATGTTTCAGGGCTTCAATAACAGACAGGTAGGCGTCACTGAGCCGCACATACTTGCCGACGATGGCGATCTCGGTGGGCTGGCCGGGTTGGTAGAGGCGATTTACCAAAGTTTGCCACTGGGAGAGTTCGGGCGATCGCTGCTCTAGATGAAGCAGATCCAGCACCTGGTAGGCCAGCCCCTCTTTCTCCAGAATCAGCGGCACTTCGTAGATGGTGCTTGCATCCTGGCAGGTGATCACCGCCCCCACGGGGACATCACAGAATTCCGAAAGCTTGTCTTTGAGGCCGGGTTGCAGGGGGCGATCGCAGCGGCAGACCAAAATATCGGGCTGGATGCCGATGGAGCGCAGTTCCTTCACAGAATGCTGGGTGGGCTTGGTTTTCATCTCCCCGGCTGAGGCGATCCAGGGCACCAGGGTGACGTGCATATAGAGGACGTTTTGCCGCCCCACCTCTTTGCGAAATTGGCGAATCGCTTCTAAAAACGGCAGAGACTCAATATCTCCCACCGTGCCGCCGATTTCTGTAATCACGACGTCGGGCTGGGTGTTTTGCGCCACCCGCAGAATCCGTTCCTTAATCTCGTTAGTAATGTGGGGGATGACCTGCACCGTGCCCCCCATGTAGTCGCCCCGGCGCTCGCGGTTGAGCACCGCCTGGTAAATCGACCCGGTGGTGACGCTGTTGAGGCGCGACATAGAGGTGTCGGTGAACCGCTCGTAATGCCCCAGGTCAAGGTCCGTTTCGGCCCCATCTTCGGTGACAAAGACTTCCCCATGCTGAAACGGACTCATGGTGCCCGGATCAACGTTAATATAGGGATCCAGTTTCAAGATAGAGACGGAATAGTCCCGCGATTTCAGCAGCCGCCCCAGGCTGGCAGCCACAATCCCCTTGCCGATGCTGGATACCACACCGCCCGTCACAAACACAAACTTTGCCATCACCAATCCCCTTCCTCCGACGCCCTATTCACCGAATAACCCATACATTTTGCCATAGGGCTTTCCCTATCGCAGAGGCAGATTTAGGGTGGAGGCGGAATGGATGCAGCTAGCTCAGGGGGTGGGAATGTGAAACCACTGGCGCACATGGGACAACGGCAAATCCCAAAGCATTTCTGGCTGCCAGGTGTCGGGGTCGAAGCTGGCCTGGGTGCCCCGCCAATAGGCGTGCCGCAGGCGATCCCCAACGAGCGACCAGCCAGGCCCATGGGCAGAACTGCCCACCTGCTGGCGCACCAGGCGCATTAATCCCAAAAGCAAGACGGTGTTGGCGAAACAAAACTTTGTGCCCAGAAGAAACGCCTGCACCTCAGCCTCCCCCAGGGGATCGGTGCCATAGCCCGTCAGCAGGTGGATGCCATCGTGCAACTGCTTGCGGCGGGGGCCAGTGGTCAGCGGCTGGAGCTGGTTGGCATCCAGCATCTCGATCCAGGCACGGCCAAAGCTGCCCTCGGGAAGGGACTGGAGGCGATCGCGCCGAACAATCTGCGGGACGCTTTGCCCCGTCAGGTCTGCCAGGTGATCAACGAGCTGGAAAAGCCGCTGGGTGCGGGGAGCCGTAATCTGGGGGGAGGGATGAAGTGCAACCATGGGACGTCGGGATGGGTGGATAGGTGGACGAGGAGATGGGTGGACGGGTGCTAGCGCTGCTGGAACCGTTCGGCTGGGCCACCGGGTCGTCCCCAGCGAGATTGGAAGCCTTCCCGGAGCTGTGCCCGCTGTTCTTCGGTCAACACCTCGGCGATATCGTCCCGTACGCCAGCAAAGACGGTGCGAATTTGGTCTCGCTGCTCTACGGTCACATCCATGTCGCGGAAGACGCCTCTGAGTTCGCCAGCGGCGATCGCATCGGCGGCAACCTGGCGCTGTTCGGGGGTGAGAATGTCGGCAACCTGGTCAAGGGCGGCTTCGCGAATGGCCTGGATTTGGGTGCGCTGCTCTGCGGTTAAGTCCAGAGCTTCCAGGGCGGAACCGGGACCCATTGGGGGATTTCCTGGCCCCTGACCAGGGCCAGCCTGGGCGGTAACGGAGAAGGCAGTCAGGGCGATCGCCGCCAGTCCGCCCGCCAGGGCAACGTGCAGGGTTCGTTCCAGGGGGTTGGGGCGCAGAAAGCGGTTCATAGTCACTCTCCAAAATTTGAAATTTGACTGTTTTGGAATTTCGGCTGTTTTTTGTAATCAATTCCTCACTGCATTTATCCTATGAAACCCCAGGAAATCCCACCTCAAGCAAACGTCACGATGCACCCATGACGTTTGTCATAGTTGGGCTGGTCGAGGGATTTGTGGCCGCTTGGCGTCTGTAGAACTCACTCAAAACCTCAGGACGCCACCGCAGTGCGTAAGTCCTGCAGGCGTTAGTGCCCTTGGGTCTACACGCTGAAATCCTTGATTTACCGTCCTTTAGCTCCTCAAAATTAAGGACTTTCCCCTTTCCGAAACCAAAAGGACAGCTCAAAAAGCGTCCTGTGGTACGGAACTGGACGAGGGGTGGCTTTTGTCTAATGGGTTAGCAGCAGCGCCAACAGGGACGCGTTGAGCCACTCTAGATGGAAGTAGAGAACTACCATGACAACGACTGCACAGGGTACCGAGTTTCAAATCAATGAGTTTGTGACCGACGACCAGGATTCTCCCATGCTTGGCTTTGATGCCCAGGGTAACTTCGTGGTGACCTGGGAAAGCGATGGCCAGGACGGTGACGGAGAAGGGATCTTTGCCCGCCGCTACCGTGCAGACGGTACGCCTTTGAGTGCCGAATTTCGAGTGAATATAACGACGAACAACGACCAGGATGACCCGGCGATCGCCGTTGCTGATGATGGTCGCTTTGTCATCGTCTGGGAGGATGAAAGTCTAGATGGCAGCAGCGAGGGCATCTTTGCTCAGCGCTACACTGCAACGGGTACCGCCATTGGCCCCGAGTTTCGCGTCAACACCACCGCGACCAATACCCAGGATGATCCGGCGATCGCCCTGAATGCCGACGGCAGCTTTATCATCACCTGGGTGAGCACCGACCAGGACGGCAGTCAGGAGGGGGTCTACCTTCAGCGCTATGACAGCAACGGCACACCCCTGGGAGTCGAGTTTCGCGTCAATACCACGACCGATGATGATCAGGAGAATCCGGCGATCGCCACCGACGGCAACGGCAACTTCGTCATTGTTTGGGAAAGCGACGACCAGGACGGCGATGGACGGGGCATCTTTGCCCAGCGGTTTGACAGCAGCGGCAATCCGGTGGGCAATGAATTTCAGGTAAGCACCACCACCGAGGGAAATCAGGATAACCCAACCGTGGCCATGAATGCCAGCGGCAACTTTGTGGTGGTGTGGGAGAGCGACGACCAGGACGGCAGCGGCAGCGGCATTTTTGCCCAGCGCTACAGCGCCACGGGCACCCCGGTGGGTAGCGAATTCCAGGTCAACAACTTTGGCTCAGGCAATCAGGTGAATCCCACTGCCGCCATCGATGACGCAGGCAATATTTTGATCGCCTGGAACAGCGACAGCCAGGACGGCAGCGGCAACGGCGTCTACGCCCGCCAGTTTGCCCCCAATGGCTCTCCCGCTGGTGATGAGTTTCGGGTAAACAGTGAAACCGATGGCGATCAGCTCGCCCCCGCCGCTGGCATTGGCCCCAACGGTCAGGCGGCGATCGTCTGGCAGAGCGCCGAGCAGGACAGCGACGAAAACGGTATCTTTGCCCAGCGCTACACCGTCAATAGCAGCATTCCCACCGTCCCCGATACCGACCCCATTGTGGGCACAAGCGGAGACGACCGACTCAACGGCAGTAACGATAACGACCTCATCCGGGGGCGGGCTGGCGACGACCGCATTGTAGGGCGGGCTGGTGATGACACCCTGCGGGGCGGCGGCGGCAACGACAACCTGTCGGGTGGCCGAGGGAACGATCGGCTGTTTGGCGGCGGTGCCGACGACCTCCTCCAGGGGCGAGGGGGCGATGACACCCTGCGGGGCGGTGGCGGCGATGATACCCTGCGAGGCAACGGCGGCAACGACAGTCTCACAGGCAACGGCGGCAACGATGCCCTGGTGGGCGGCAATGGCGACGATGTGCTGACCGGGGGACTGGGGGATGACACCCTGGCGGGCAATGGCGGAGCGGATCAGTTCCTCCTGGAGGTTAACGGCGGCACTGATACCATTCAAGACTTCCGTTCGGGGACGGATACGCTGGCGATATCTGGCGATCTGGATTTTGGCGACTTTGACATCGAACGCCAGGGCAGCAGCACCGCCATCCTTTTTGAAGGGGAGACGGTGGCCATCCTCAGCGGCGTCCAGCCCACCGAGATCAGTGCCGATGATGTTATCGTTCTCTAACATGGGCTAGAGCTAACCCAAACCCATTTGGGGGAGTGAGTTTCCCCACCGAGGAACTCACTCCCCAATCCAGAGAAGGTTTAGTTTCTGAGTCTGACATCAGGTCTACTCTTCGATAGGTAAAAAACCATTGCGGTTGGCGGAATTCGCTCTGCTTCTGCCCTTCTGGTTTGCTATACCTAAAGCAGGAGTTTCACCTGTCTCCTGGTCGTTTGCAACCGGCATCCTCACCGTCACCCTGCTATTTACCAGAGAGTTACCTGATGTCAGCACTTTGCTACCTGCCACCTCGTTTGTTTCCTGCATTCTGTCGCGCAATTTACCTCGGTCTCATCGCCGCCCCAATGGCGATCGCCCCCCTTTTTGGGCCGGGCATTATGGCAGCACAGGCAAGCTCAATCTCCAGTCCGTCAACCTCCTCTGAAATGGTGACCCCTAAAAGCGGGATCCCTGAAATCGAGACCCTTGAAATTGAGACCCCTGAGGCTGCCTCCACCACTTCCCCATCTGCCGTTCCGACCGTTACCCCCGCTGTTGCGCCCACCCCTGAGCCAACCCCCAACCCCTCTGGCGATCCCCTCAATAGCCCCCACCCCATTCCCTGGAACTGGGTCGTTGAACAGCAGGCCGCATCTGAAGCATCCCCCACCCTCCAGATGCAGTATTACCGCAGTCCGTCCCTCGTCTCTCCTGATGGCGACTATGCGGTCTACAGCCGAATTCAGCTTGAGCTGCTGCCAGAAACCCCCCAGGATCGGGTAAGCAGCATTTTGTTTATGGAAAACCTGGAAACCGGCGACCTGCGGTTTGTCACCGCGTCTTCTCCCCACGTCCGCAACCCCTGGATTCCTGAGGAAGAATATGGGCAGCCGGGGATGATTGCCATTCTCATGCCTGTAGCCTGGTCAGAAGGGGGCGATCGCCTTCTGGTGCGGGCCTTTGAGTCTATCTTTGGCACCGACCTGGCCTCCGACTACGCAGTCCTCTGGGATCGACAGCAGGATCAGCTTCAGACCCTTGCCCCCACAAACCTGGTCTACAGCAATGCCATTCTGCTGGGGTGGAGCCGCGAGAACACTGACCAGGTGCTTTTTCGGGCAGGCAACCTGGGGGATGAGCAGTGGCCCATGCTGGCGGTCGATCCCACCGGGGAAACCATGCTGGCCACGGAGGGGGATGAACCTGTGATCTTTGGCCAGGCAACGGAAAGCTTCTGGAACGGCCCCCAGGCCATTCGCTAGCTCAGGCATTCTCTGGGAAAAAACTGGTTGACAAAAGACTGGTTGACAAAAGATCTGCTGTAGGTCGGTGTTGAGCAACGCGTTCGCATAGCGTCTCCGAAGGAGTTAACCCAACACCAGTGGCGGTTTCGATGGGTTACGCTGCCGCTAACCCATCCTACGGCAGAATCAGGCTTTCAAGAGTTTTGTCAGTCAACCAGGGAAACAATTGCCCCCGGTAGACGGTTGCTAGGGGCAAATTGCCCTTTGCCCCTGTGCGATCGGGTATTAGAGGGTGTTTGTAAACTGATGTTTCGATCCCCCTTAAAGCCTCCTCTTAAGTACATGGATTTTGAAAATCCTCTCAGCTTTTGGGCGGCAATCTTTGGCCAGTTTTTTGCATAAACTTTGTGCAAAGAAAAAGACCAATGAAGATGCCCTAAAGATCACCCCTGGCGACCTGCAATGGGGAAAGTGACCCATTAATCTGTGGATGAGTGGGCACTATCCGTGTGACTACGGATGGTACTCACCCTATGGTGGCAGTACGGGAAATCCCAACTCGCACTCCACCCATTTCCATGCGCCCATCCACCCCTATCCGCCCGAGGGTCATCATGCCAACCCGATCGCCCATTTTGCATCGCTGGTTGCGATACGGCATCCTGAGTCTGCTAACTACCTTAATGGTGACAGTCGCCTGTACCCAGCCAAACGCCATTCCGATCATGCCGTCCCTGCGGGCTTCCCTGATGCCCCTGCTGGCTCCATTGGGGCTGTCCAGTCCACGTACCTGGGCCTTTGAACCAGCCGTTGATACTTATGATGGGCGATCGCAACTGGATCTGCGGTTCCTCAACGAGGCTGTGGCCGGGGAAAGCGGGTTTGTCCACCTCTCAGAAGATGGGCGCGACTTTGTCAAGGGCGACGGTACGCCCCTCCGCTTCTGGGCCGTGAATTCCTCGGTGTGGGAGCGATCGCCCGCTGATTTACCCGACCACGCCCGCTTCCTCGCCAAACGGGGGGTCAACATGGTGCGCTGGCATGGCCACCTGTTCCCTGAGACGGAAGGGGCAGCGCTGACGGATATCAATGAAACCGAGCGCGATCGCCTCTGGCAAATGGTGGCCGCCATGAAGCAGGCGGGAATTTACCTCACCCTCTCGCCCTACTACGCCAAATGGGCCAAAGCCCAACCCCAGTGGCCGATTCCCCGTGACAGTGATAACTTTCACGGCCTGCTCTTTTTCGATCCAACCCTGCAGGAGGCTTACAAAAGCTGGCTGCGATCGCTCCTGTTGCCGGAAAATCCCTACACAGGTATTGCCCTGAAAGACGATCCGGCGATCGCCATTATTCAACTGCAAAACGAAGATTCTCTGCTGTTCTGGACGCTGCAATCTATCCAGGGGGCTGAGCGGCAGATGCTCTGTCGGCAGTTTGGGGCCTGGCTGGCGGAGAAGTATGGCTCAATGGTGGCGGTGCGAGCGGCCTGGGAGGACACGGAGCTGGATGGGGATGATTGGGATCAGGCCGTGCCCCAGCTCTATCCCGTTTGGGACCTGACCCAACCGCCGCCTCAAAACTCCGGCAAAGCCCAGCGACTGGCCGACCAGACGGAATTTTTGACAACCCGCATGCGGCAGTTTAACGCCGACATGGTGCGCTTCCTGCGGGAGGAGATCGGTGCCCAGCAGCTCATCAATGCGGGCAACTGGAAGACCGCCAGCGTGGAGCGCCTCAATGATGCCGAGCGCTATTCCTACACCCCCACCGAGGTGATCGGGGTCAATCGCTACTACAACGGCGGCAGGCATGAGGGAGACTCCAGCGGCTGGGCCATCCTCAATGGCGATCGCTTCACCAACCAGTCCATCCTCACCCACCCCACCGAGCTGCCCACCAACCTCAAGCAGGTGGCCCACCATCCCATGATCATCTCCGAAAGCTCCTGGGTGCCGCCCCTCGGCTATCAGTCGGAGGGGCCGTTTCTGGTGAGCGTCTTTCAATCCCTCACGGGGGTGGATGGTTTCTACTGGTTCAACACCGGGGAAGCCCAATGGCGATCGCCCTCTTCCGCCAACGGCTTCCGGCCCTCCCTGGGCAAGTGGGTGATCAACACCCCGGAGCTGATGGGCAACTTTCCGGCAGCGGCTTTGATGTATCGCCAGGGGTACATTCGCCAGGGCACCCCCGTGGTGCAGGAGCACCGGCGGCTAGAGGGGCTGTGGCGGCGGCGATCGCCCCGATTGTGGGAGTCGCAAAGCTTTGACCCTAACCGGGATGAGGCTTCCCGGCAAACGGCAACGACGGACTCGGCGGTCGACCCCCTGGCGTTTCTAGTGGGGCCGGTGGAGGTGACCTACGGCTCTGATGAATCAACGGCGATCGCCAATTTGTCGCCCTATATCCATTCCCAGGATCAAACTGTGGAATCTATCACCGGCGAAATTTCGTGGAACTATGGGGACGGGGTTTGTACCGTGAATGCCCCCCAGGCCCAGGGCGCAACGGGGTTTCTCAACCGGGGGGGGGCGATCGCCCTGACTGACCTGGAAATTGCCTCGCACAATGACTATGCCACCGTGCTGGCGGTGTCGATGGATGGCCAGCCCCTGGCCGCCTCCCAGCAAATACTCATCCAAACGGGAACGATCGCCCGCTCTACGGGCTGGACGCAGCAGCCCATCACCTGGGAAGATGACAGAGGGCGTACCTATGAAGGCTACGAAGTTCTCAACTATGGGGAGGCTCCCTGGCAGGTGACAGCTAACCGGGTGAAATTAAAACTCCGTAACAACGTGGTGCAAACCGCCACCGCTTTGGACATGAATGGGATGCCGTTACAAACGATACCCCTGAGGCGAAGGGGCGATCGCGTCACCCTTACCCTGCCACCCGACGGCAAGTACTTTATGCTGAGCTAACAGGGCCGCCCTGGCCACCACGATGTTTAGCGTCTGGGCTTAAATGGAGAAATGGTCAAGTTCAACCGACGACAAATTCTCCTATCTGGCCTCACCGCCGGGGTGGCCATGTCTCTGACAACTGACCACCTGCGGCGACGGGCGGCACAAAATCGGGCAGCAGCGCTGGAGGCGATCGCCGAGGCCCAGCTCGATACCGACAGTATGCTGGAGGCAGCCTTTCAGCAGGATGTGGCCGCCCTGGACGAGCTGCGGCAGCTTCAGGCGTCTGTCCAGGCGATCGCGCCAACCGTTCCCTACAACCGGGAAATATCAAAGCTGCTGATCCTCTGCAACAAGCTGACCACCCAGCAATACATCAACGGCAAGATCGACCCTGATTATGACGGGGCGGTTCAATCCCTACCGGCGGCAGGCGATCGCCTCGCTGCCTACACCCAGGTCGCCTCCTTCAAAGGCACCGAAGACGAGGTGGTGGAAGAGGTGGAAATTAGCCGACCGGCGGATATGCCCCTCGACCAGGTGCAGGAAAACCTGCAGGATCATCTGGACCGCACCGAAGACGCGATTGCCAACACCATTCAGGAGGTAGTCAAGCTCCGGCGCAAAATTCCCGTCTACTTCGGGTTTGTGCTGGAGTCGGCGGAGCACTCCCTGGTGCTGTTTCGCGGCACCCAGCGGCGCATTGAGTGGCTCAACAACATCACCGCTTTCCAGGAAGACTACCCCAATGCTGACGCGCCCAATGCTGACGCGCCCAATGCTGACGCGGTAGAGCGCTACGGCCAGGTACACGCGGGCTTTTACGCAAAGTATCAGGAGCTAATCGATCCGCTGCCCCTGGAGGTGATGGGCCAGCTCGATCCGACCAAGCCCTGCTATGTGTCGGGCCACAGTTTGGGGGGGGCGATCGCCACTTTAGCCACTATGGACGCCGCTCTGAATTTGCCTGATCTCAAACCCCAGCTCCAGCTCTATACCTACGCCAGCCCCAGGGTCGGCAGCCCTGCCTTTGTGGACGCTTTCCACCAGCGTTTGCCCAATAGCTACCGCATCGTCAACCTGGCGGACGTGGTGCCTCTGGTGCCGCCCACTCAGCTTCAGGGCATCTACGCCCATGTGGGCCAAAAGTGGTCGTTCCTCTCCCAAAACGACGACGCCCTGCCCAACCACCAGATCGACATTTACCGCCATGCCATTGATCAGGAGGCGGAGCAGCAGGAAGCCGATACCTATGGGAATTTGAGGGTGATTTAGGCGACGTTACCTTTGATCAAAGGAAGTTTACCGAGGCCCGCTCCTACTCCAGCAGGCGCTTGAAATCTTCGCTGAACTTGATGATCGTCCTAATCAAGCACGCATCTACCATCAGTTGGGCAGGGTTGCTCAAAAGTTACGGGAGTATGAGCAGGCGCGATCGCTCTACCAACAGGCTCTCGATATCAAAATCGAATTTGGCGATCGCTACAGCCAAGCGAGCACCTATTTCCACCTTGGCCAAGTTTTTGAAGCGCTAGAAAATCTTTCAGAAGCCAGACGCTGCTACCTTCAGGACTTGCAAATTACCGTTGAGTTCAATGACAAACACGACCTGGACATTGCCCTGAAAAACCTGTCCCGATTCTGGCGTGAGCATCCCGATGAGGAGTTTTTGGGGCAGGTGGCCCAATGTCTGAATCAGCCGGTCGAAGCGGTGCGGGAACTGTTGGAATCCCCTAGTAATCCGTAGGATCGCCCGGTGATGCACAGGGCAAAAACAGCGGGATGAACTTAAAGCTCCTATGAAGTCAGCATAGATTTCATGATGCTTCAACGGAGTTTAACGGAAACATCCGCCATCATCTCAGACAAATGGCGCAAGCTCTCCCGAGAGTAAATCTGAAAGAATACTGGTATAGCAAGCAACACGAGCGCAACTGCAGCGCTGAGGATTCCATGAAACTGACTACCACTTTCGTATGGGGAATGGCAGCGGCGATCGCCACTGTCGCGGCTGTATCATCTGGTTCGTCTGCCCAGGCATTCACTCTACCTTCGTCTGAACAATACTATGAGCGGCTGGACGGGCGTTTTGGTTTGGAATATGACACCTGGGTTAAGTTCAACGGCTTTGTGAACAAAGAGCAGAAGTATTTGACCAGTGAAGAACTGACTCCGCTCAACATCGAAGACCTGACCTGGGAAGCGGGCGTCAACGACGTGGAAGTCTTTTTCATCAACGAAGGGGCCGGCTACCATAACAAGTTTTTCTTCTCCACCGACAACGGAGAAACACTCACCACCATCTTTGAAAATGCCTCTTCGCCCCATAGCATCCTTGCCAATGGTGGCCCCCTCGCCCTGGGCGAAGGCCGTAACCTGGGCAGTTTCAGCGGCAACACCGTTCTGAGCTTTTTGCTGAAAAACCCCAACAACAACATCTACGGCGCAGACCCCACCAAAAACCAGGATGGCCTCCAGCACGTTACGGCTTTCAAGGCCGACGGCTTCATGATTCTGGGCTTTGAAGACCTGGATGGTGGTGGCGATCGCGACTACAACGACGTGGTAGTGGCCATTCGCGGCTTGGTAGATACCCAAGAAGAACCAGCCGCCAGCGTACCCGAACCCACTTCTATCCTGGCTTTCCTGGGAATGGGGCTTCTGGGTATGGTCGCTCGTCGCCGCTAGACGATGGCACAGCAGCAGCTTTAACCATCAGGGTAAATAAACATCAGGATTAAATCATCGGGGTAGCCGGGGCGATCGCACCACACTATCGCTTCTTCCAAGTTAATTGGATATATCGAAATCAATACCTGAACATCTGGACGAGGGGCTTACCCCTTGTCCAGCTTTCTTAGTGACAAAGTTTCTGCCTAAGTTGATATCCTTGCCTGCTGCATCTTGCGCACCGAGTTGATCACATATATTCCCGAATACTGGTGCAAATCCTGCACAAGAACCACCCGCTCCCGCAGCTTGCCCTGTTCCAGTAGAAACGCGCGGTAGGTGCCTGCTAACAACCCGCAGTCAATTGGGGGCGTATAAAATTCGCTGTCCTGCTCCACCACGATATTACCCAGGCAGGCCTCCGTCAGCTCTCCTCGCTCATTCCACAGCAGGACATCATCTTGATCGGGGTGGTGCGATCGCGCCTGTTCATACACCTGCCGATGGGTTGTCTTGTGGTAGAGAAACGGATCCGAGGAATCCACCGGGGACGGGGCCAGAGCCACCCGCAGCGGCTCCAGGGTTTCGGTATGGGGGGTATGCTCCAGCCAGATGCCGCCATCTTCACTGAGCAGCAAACGGACCCGATGCGGCTGGCGGGCGAGCTGCAGCGCCAGAATTTCCAGTCGCTGGTGAATCGTCGAAATGCTGATGGGAAAGCCAAAGTAGCCCGCCGACTGGCGCAGCCGCTGCAGATGTTTCTCCAGTAAGAAGTAGCCTGTTTCAGGACTCCAGGCCATGGTTTCCAGCAAAGAAAAGGTGGGCTTGACCTGGGTAAGCACCCGTGCCTTGGTCTGGCACTCCTCCAGTTCGGCCTGTTCTTGAGAATCCCACAGAATGCCGCCACCCACGCCATACTCCGCCCGCTGGCGCTGCCGATCCACCAATACGGTGCGGATGGCCACGTTGAACTGCGATCGCCCGTCCGGTCGCATCAGGCCAATACTGCCGGTGTAAATGCGGCGGGGAGAGGCTTCCAACTCGGCAATGATTTTCATGGTGCGGGCCTTGGGTGCCCCGGTAATGGACGCCGCCGGAAACAGGGCGCGAAAGATGGCCGGGATGCTGGCCTTGGTGCGGCACTGTACGGTGCTGGTCATCTGCCAGAGGGTGGGATACTGCTCCAGGTCAAACAGGCGGGGCACGTCCACCGTTCCCGTCTCGGCAATCTGGGCCATGTCATTGCGCACCATATCCACAATCATGACGTTTTCGGCCCGATTTTTTTCAGAATGGTGGAGCCATTCCGCCCGCTGCCGATCCTCCCCGTACCAGCGCCCACGGGAGACGGTGCCCTTCATCGGACGCGACACCAGGGTTTGATCCGTGCGTTCAAAAAACAGCTCTGGGGAGGCGGAACAAATGGCCCAATCTGGCGTTTGTACAAAGGCCCCGTAACCCTTGCCCTGGGCTTGAACCATCTGCAGAAACAGGTGCCAGGGGTCGCTCGCCAGGGACGCCTGCAGGCGAAAGGAGTAGTTGACCTGATAAGTCACTCCGGCTTTGATGTAGTCCTTGGTTTTACGAATGGCGGCCTGGTAGTCGACGGCGGAAAGCTGAGGCGTCCAGGCCACATCAACGGGCTGGAAGGGGGGCAGGGTCAGGGGGGTGGGGGCGGCGTAGAGGCCAAACCACACCAGGGGAAACGGTAACTCCTCAGAATTCCCAGACTGCACCACCAAAATAGGATCAAAGGCCGGAGCCGCTTCGTAAGTGACAAAGCCCACGCCATAGAGCTGCTCTGCGGTAACGCGCTGGCTCACTTCCTCCAGCACGGGCAAAACGTCCGCCAGCCGGGTGGCACTCAGGAGGTGGCGGGGCTGCTGAAAGCGATACCATTGCTGGCGATCGCGATCAAACAAGACGGCACTGTTGTCGGGTTGAGAGGCAAATGGAGAGGCAACCATAGCGATACGGAACTAGAGACTTTTACCGTATCGTAGAATCTGCATCTCTGCACCTTTTAATCCTCTTGCTCCTTAGCGGAGGGTTTCCGCTTAAAGCGGGACAAAATTCACGGGACAGTGGGGCGCTGTGCGCCCCACTGTCCCGCCTTAAGTTGATACTCCTTAGCGGGCATCAAAGCGAGAACCGCTTGCAAAACTCCGAAAATGACTCCACTTCATGGGGCTCCATTTCGGGCGATCGCCCCTGGTTCAGGGATGGTGGCATGGAAAACGACAGTTTAGGAGCCAGGGGGTGGTCGGCTGTCTCGTTATCCATCTCGCCTGTGGCCTGGGGAGCAAAACTGTTTGCGGGCTGAGGCTCGCGGGGTGGTGCTCCCAGGAACAGCTCTCCCAGGGTGCTGGGTGGAGCGTCGTTGTCGGTGATGATTCCCAGCTCAAGCCGCAGATTTTCCAGCGTGTCGGAGGCACGGGCCACTGGTTGATCTTCCGAAGCAGCTTCTGAGGCGATTTCTGTTGGGGCTTCTGGCTCAGCGAGAGCCGCTTCTGCGTCGGTGGCGGGTTCCGGCTCGGCATCCGCGTTGATGATTTCGAAAAAATCCGCCAGGGTTTGGGTACCAATTTGCTCCTGATTGTGGGGGGCGATCGCCAGCATGGGTTCCGCCTGCGGCACGGTCACAGTGGATGCGTCTACCTCGGGGGGCAGGGACGGGTCTGTGTCCCCATGGCCATTGGCCGCAGCACCGTGAGAGTAAATAGGATGTGCTTCCTGGGGCGTTTCAATCGGGATAGTGTCGTTGTCCATCTCGGTTCCGAGGGCCTCTACGTAGGAGGGGGAAACGAATTCATCGGATACGGCAATGTCGTCTCCAATATCGTCCCCAATATCCTCTCCAATATCGTCCCCAGTATCATCCCCAATATCATCCCCAATATCATCCACGATCTCGCCATCATCAGTCAGCCAGTGGTCAACGGAGGCAAGGTCTTCAGACACGACCCCATTGCTATCTTCATCAGCGATGGGGTCAGGGGCAATTTCGTCACCTGTGCCATCGTCCGTGGTATCCATAGCTGGAATATCCTCAAGGGCATCGTGCTCGGCGGCAGTAACCTCGCCTTCAGACCTGTTTTCAGAAAACGGCTCCGGTGCTCCATCGGTGAGGTCGTCGTCATCGAAGAAGTGATCTAGTAGCAGATGGTCTGATGCTTCGGCGTCAGCGTCGGTCTCGACAGGGGACGGAGGAGCATCATCAACAGGGTTGGCGGCGGGCGATCGCACCAGGTCGGGGCTGGCCCCCTCCAGGGTGAACTCGAAATCGGCATCATCGCCTACATCCGGTGTTTCATCTCCGTCCCCATCGGCCACCATCGCGTCTTCAGGCTGGGCATTTCCCCAACTCAGATCGGCTTGTTCTGAATTGGTTTCGATTGCCAGTAAAACGTCATCCCAATTTTCAGCCCAGGATTCCGAATCCAGGTCATCTGCGGCAGGTTGGTCTTCCCAGTCCACTCCAAAGGCAGCCATAGCGGCGGCGGCGTCAGGGGTGGCAGCTAAGTCGGCCTCTGGGGGGATAGGGTCGCTAACCAGTGCGGGGTCGTCCGCTGCATCCGCTGCTGCATCTCGTTCCGCAGCTTCTGGGGAAAACTCTGCGAAAAAGCTTTGAATAGAGAGATTCTCCTCGTCGTCTTCCTTCTGGCTTGCCGCCACCGGCTGCAAATGGGCGTCAGGGACAGGGGAGGGGTCTAAATTTTCGGAAAAGTCAAGCTCCGAAATCGCCTCAGGGGCTTCGCTGCTATTAGCTATCGGGCCGTCATCCGACTCCAGGAAAGGTTCCTCCTCCCGATCTGAAGTCAGGTCAGGGGTCAAGCCAGCGGGAGCGTCTGCGAAGAAGGAAGCCAGGGTATCCGGTTCAGCATCCAGGGGTGGGTGGGCACCCCCATTGGTGGCAACGATGGCCGAGGATCTGGTGGGGGTGGCGTGCCAGGCCGATGCATCCAGGGTCACATCCACCATA
>JAYKGU010000036.1:0-3874 GCA_035285585.1 Synechococcales cyanobacterium | reverse complement strand
GTTTCACCGTTTGGCGGCGGGAGGGAGGAATAGCCCCTCTCTCCCGGCTCTTTCCTGGAGGTTTCCCCCATGACCCAATCGGCAGCACGAGCCATGATGCAATATGCGACCCTACTACTGCTGGGAGGTGCGATCGCCTGCACGTCCCAGCCTTTAGTGTCCTCCCCGCCCCCACCACCTGAGCAGCCCTCGCCCCCATCCTCTACCCTCATTTCCATCATGACCCCATCCACCCATCCACCCATGCCCTATCCCCGCATTGCGGAAGTCTCGCTGATTGCCCGTGTAGAACCGCTGCCGCCCCTGGGCGTTGAAGCTCCGGTCGATCATCCCACAGGGTTCGCCGATATCTTTTTAGTGGTAGAAAATCCGGGAAACCAGAACGCCCAAATTGTGGTTCGGCGAGTTGCCATCCTGAGCGATCGCCACCAGGAAATCCCGTTTCCGGAAGCCGATAGCGAGCTGCCCAGGGCGATCGCCCTGAAGCCGATGGAAAATGCCGTGATTGACCTGCATCGCTCCAGCACTGGGGGCTACGGGCAGACTACGATGGTCAGAGCTAGCGTCGTTTATGAAGTTGAAGGCATCGCCTATCAGATAGAATCTCCCAGGGTGGAGGTGCGCTAGAGTAATCCGGGGAACAAACTCAACATCGGTTAATCTGTCTGAGGATAGTTGCAAGCGGCTTTAGATAAGCGTTAAGGAGGGCTGTCATCCCTAATTCGTTAGAAAAAAAGTGAACAATTAGGAAGAACTGGGATAGCATTTAGTAGCAAAACGGTTGGCGGCAACCGTAATGTTTCTTAGCACTCCGTGACGCTATCCCGCAGATTAGGGTAATAACCATGCAACTTCATCCATTCCGACCGACCTGGCGAGTCGCTCGATTGCCCGTAGCCCTCTCCCTTTGCATGATGGGGGCGATGATAAGCTGGACCCCTGCCCAGGCCTCTCCCAACAAGGGACAGTCCGTTGCCTCGGCCCTGCCTCCCAAAATCCAAACAAAATCAGCGGTGCAAACGGCTAAACCCCTGCCAGAGCCAGTTCTGGAAGTGGGGATCGTGCAGCGATTTGGCGAGCAAACCACCGACCGCCTGACCATTGCCCCCCAACCGGGCGATCGCCTCACCATTCAGCTCGAAACAGGTGGCCAGGAGGAAACCCTGGTGACGGATCAGGTCAAGTTGGAAATTGTCATGGAGCCTCTGCCAGAGCCGGAGGTGGTCGAGCGGGTGGTGCTCAGCAATCACCGCAGCTTTGAGAGTGCGGAGGATAGCGCCAATCGCTGGCGCGCCCAGGGCATTGACGTGGAAATTGCCCAGCCCAACAAGTGGCAGGTGTGGGCCAAGCGCGATGTTTACAACACCCCCCTGCTGCGGCGGCTACTCATTCAAAACCTCAAGTCCCACGGGGTGAAGACCGCGTTCCTCGATTCCACCACCCTGCAAGCCCGGCCCCAGGCGGCTATCCTCGTCAACGGCTTCCGCTACCATCGGGACGAGGTAGAGATTACCAGCGGGCGCGATCGCATCTGGGTCAATCCCGTAGAAGACCAGCACCGCCGCCTCTATGGCGGAGACCTGCGCCTCCAGCCCAACGCCTACGGCACCTACACCCTGGTCAACGATGTGCCCATTGAAACCTACCTGCGGGGGGTGGTGCCCCACGAAATCGGCCTGGGGGCACCGCCAACTACCATTGAGGCTCAGTCCGTTCTGGCCCGCACTTACGCCCTCCGCAACCTGCGGCGCTTTGAGATTGATAACTATGAACTCTGTGCCGATACCCAGTGCCAGGTGTACTGGGGGTTGGGCGGGGCCTCCGAGATTAGCGATCGTGCGATCGCCGCTACCCAGGGCAAGGTGCTCACCTACCAGGACGAACTGGTGGATGCCCTCTACTCTTCCACCACGGGGGGCGTCACCGCACCCTTCAGCCACGTGTGGAATGGCCCCGATCGCACCTACCTGACATCGGTAGTCGATTCCGTCGGCAACATTTGGGATCTGTCCCGCAAGAGCCTGGACGACGAAACAAATTTCCGCCAGTTCATCGACAACACTCGGGGCTTTAATGAGGAGGGATGGGACGCCTTCCGCTGGCGCATTGACCATTCCCTCACCGACATTGCCAGGGATGTGCGGGCCTACCTGGAGGTGGTGCAGCACCCCATGGTCAGCTTCACCAAAGTAGAAAAGCTGGAGGTGGTGGAGCGGGCCACGTCGGGTCGTATTCAAAAGCTAGAGGTAACCACCGATCTGGGGGTGGTGGAGCTGGAGAAGGACGAAATTATTCGCGCCCTCTACCCACCCCGCAGCACCCTGTTCTACCTCGACCCCATCTACGAAGAGGTTCCTGCTGAAACCCCCGCCGACCCTCTGCCCACCGACCCGGTGGTGGATCTGACCCTGGAGCCTGCCCCTGGATCTGCTGATCCAGCAGAAGTCGTGCCGCCGGTCGAACCACCCACCCGTGTCCTCAAGGGCTACACCTTTGTGGGCGGTGGCTGGGGTCACGGCGTGGGCATGAGCCAGACGGGAGCCTATAAGCTGGGCGAATTGGGCTGGTCGAGCGATCGCATTTTGAGCTTCTACTACCCCGGCAGCCAGCTTGAAACCCTGCACGACCAGATTGTCTTCTGGCGCGACCCTGAACCGCAACCATAGCGCTCTGGGGCGACAAATAACATTGGCTCCTACCGTTCAGGCCCTTTGTGCTTCTGCCCCTAAACCGCCATTGTCTCCCTGGAATAGCCGTTAACGTCCACCATCGCTGAAGCCGAAGGGTGCTGGAGCTGTTTAATGACGCTAAAGTTACCGTTCGTTTCCAGCACCACCGCTTCGATATCTTCAAGGGCCGCATAGCCGTGCTGCCGAACGGCGGCGCAAATTTCGCCTTCGGTGATGCGCTCGTGTCTAAGCGTCTGGTGCTGGATTTTGCCCCGATAAACCAGCAGGGTTGGTGTCCCTTTCACCCACGCTTTGACAACTGGCGTGTGCACCGAAAGCCAACTAATGCAGAATTGAAGGATAACCAGGAGGGCGAAGCCAAACACCCCCTGAGCGATGGATACGTCTCGCAGGAGAATGATCGACCCAAGGATGGAGCCAAAGGCGATGGTGACAATAAAATCAAAGGCGTTCCACTTTGAAAGCGTCCGTTTGCCGGAAATCCGCAGCAAAATAATTAGCCCAATGTAGGCAAAGACGCCTGCCACTGCCGTGTGGAGCAAATCCATCCAACTGTCAAAAAACATTAATCCCTCGCTCATAGTTTAATCAAACCTATTGTTTGGCACCAGACTATGCCGTCCTGCTAGGCGATTTAATCGTGCTAAGGAAAGAACCTGGGCGATCGCCCTACCGTGAGAGACTTTACTGAAGCGGGCAACCTGGAGAAATCTGCAGGACAATTGGGAGAAATATGGAGACTATTCACTCATCGATCGAGCTGCTCAGAAACGTCACGTTTGCTGCCGTCTTGGTACTTGGGGTTGCTTCAGTTTTCAAATACTACCTCTTTGACCGCAAAGCTCAGCCCGAAAGCATCAGCAGTGCTCAAAAAACCACTGCAAGGCTGACCAGGATGATGGAGGCGTTGCGAGCAAGGAGCCGGTTTCTCATCCTTGGGGTTGCTATATTTGTGGTTGCAAACGCCATTTTCTACTACTTTGTTGATCGCGCTGCCCAAGCAGGATACATCGGCCACAATCCGGCCCTTGAAACACTGGGACCGCTATCCCAGGTGCTGCTCTACCTGGGGCTAACCGCTCAAACCCTCGACAACATGGCGAAGCGCACCTTCTTTCCCGAGGTCATCCGATGGTTCACGGTTACCGTATGCCTCTTGAGTTACTTCGTGTACTGCTTGTGGA
>JAYKGU010000035.1:0-4997 GCA_035285585.1 Synechococcales cyanobacterium | reverse complement strand
GTCTATGAAATCACAGACCTTGCCATCTGGAAGTGTCGCCACAAGCTTGGACATCGCCCTACACCGTAGTATCGAGAAAGTTTACCCTCTTTAACGTTTTACCAGTAAATGATCTGGTATGATCAATAACTTATTTTAGCTTTACAAGTTACAAAAAACTGGTGACAGGTCAAAAAGGCAATTAATGCAGGCTGAGCCAAACTCTATCTGCACCTGCGAATGTATCTTGAGCGACGTCAGCCGTGTAAGCTGCCGCAACGGAACAGGGAGAATTTTCCCAGATTTTTTTGAAGTTATCAGCTCCTTATCCTGCCCAGGTGCCGTGGAAGCCAGGGGGAACGATGCTCGGCAACCCCAGGCGGCACACGGGTTCGGCGTCCAGAGCCTTTTCATCAAAAATCCACACTTCGCTGGTTTCCGTATGGCCGTCAAACACCACGGTGAGAATCCAGCCCTGGTTTGGGTCGTGGGCATCAGCGGCGTAGAGCGGTTCGGTGGGGTAGCGCCCCGTTCCCAGATCTGCCATCACCAGGTGGTTGGTTTCGGGGTTGAAGCGGGCGATCGCCTCAAATATCTCATGGCGCAGGTCAGCATCGGGCCGATGGATGGAGAGATAGACGGCATCAGTGGGCTGTCCGACCTCCTGAGGGCGAACGACTGGAAACTCGCAGCTCCGCTCCAGCCGCTCCTCCTGGGAGAGCAGCCGTCCGGACTTGGGATCGATCCGCAGCCGCCAGAAGGTGCCCTTCGCCAAAGTTTGGGTGCGTCCCGTGGCGACCTCCCGCAGGAACTCATTGGTCTGGAAGTCGGGATAGCGAATCACGTCCAGCACGATCGCGCCCTCGGCATCCACATACCCATTGCTGAAGTGCCACTGGAACCAGGGATCGGTTTCGCTGCGGCCAACGACCGCCAGGGTTTCCCGATCGATCACTACAATCTCGGTACCCACGCTGGGCTTCCAGTCCATCGCGTCGCTGAAGGGGCGCAGGCAGAGGGCCACAGGCAGCAGGTTGATGTGGACGGGCGGCGCACAGAACACCAGGTAAGGGCCTGCCAGGACGCAATCGTGCACCAGGGGGGTGCCCTGTAGGGGAATCTGGGCTTTGGCGAGGACTTTGCCGGTGCGATCGCTCCGGTACAGATTCAGCGATGAGTTCAGACCAGGGGCAACCCCGAAGTTGAAAATGTCCCCCGTCGCCGGATCAACTTTGGGGTGGGCCGAATAGGGCAGGTTGCCGTCCAGGGCACTCCCCAGGTCATCCCGCCCCAGGGTCTTCAAGGTCTGGCGATCCAGGGCGTGGGGATTGCCCCCCTCCCACAGGGCCAGCAGCCGGTCGGGCAGCGCCAGCACTGACGTATTGGCCGCATTCTTCACGGGTCTGCCCCAGCGCTCCCACAGCCAGCCGGGGGGCGTCATGCCATAGCCACCGAAAAGGAACCGATCCATCGCTTCTTCGGCCACCAGTCCGGCGGTGCGCACATAGCGGTAGGTGCCCGTAGCTCCCCCATCCGTAAGATGCACGGCAAGGATGGCCCCATCCCCATCAAACCAGTGGCCCACGGGCTGGTTGCCCCGCTCCAGGCGACCCGGCCCATTGCGGTAGAGGGTGCCCCGCAGACCAGAGGGGATTTGTCCCGACAGCACGGGCAACGGCGTGAGGGGAAATTCATCAGCGGGGTGGGCGATCGCCTTTGCCCAAAGCGGCTGGGGGGCAAAGGAAGTGGTGGTATCCGGGCGAGATTGGGTAGACGTCATCGGTTTGGTAGTTGGAGGTCAACGGATGTTCAATGAAGATGCAATTTGAAGATGCAATTTCCGAGGTAGGGGCTTGGCAATGCCAAGCCCCCACGGAACAGGCGATCGCACAGATTTGCACAGATTATCTAATTCCAGTTTCTTAGACGGTTGGGGAGGAGGGGAGCGATCGCTGCATCAGCTCGATGCAGTCGGCCACAGGGCGGCGCTGGGTCATTGCCTCCACCAGGGCTTCATAGGTGGAGTGGTGGGCCTCCAGCAGGGTGCGGGCCTTCAAGGCCGACCAGCGCAGCTTTACCTCACACTCGGCCTGGGGTCGCTGGAGCTGCTGCCAGAGGATGCGGAATTTCTGGCGATCGTCATTGCCCCCCTGGGAATTGCCGTAGGTCAGCTGCTCGGCGGCGATGCCCGCCATCCACACTGCCCCGTAGCGATCCACCAGCTGAGCGGGCAGCTCGCCCCGTGCCACCTGCTGCTCCAGCTCCTGGGTATCAAAGGTGACGCCGCCCCGGCCTGGCTGGTTGCGCCGCAGGGCTTCCCAGGCGGTGAGGGTGTAGTCGGTTACGGGGATGTTCATCAGATAGGCCACTAAAAAATGGCCCGCTTCGTGGCGAATCACCCGCTCCCGATGTTCGGGGGCAAACTGGGCCAGTCCATCAATCAGCAGGGTACCGCCCCGCCCCTGGAAGCTGAGGGTGTCAACGGTAATCGCCCCCATCAGCCCAACGGTGATCAGGGCAGGCACCACTGGAGAGATGCCCACTATTGGCCCGATGAGACTCGTCATGGTGATGCTGAAGATGGCGATCGCCACCAGGTTGAACGTGATTGAATTCACCGACCCGGCTCCTGTCTATCGATAAGCGCTTGAGCAGTTTTGATCCCATTTTCTTAGGGGTAAACCCCAAGAAAGTAATTTCGATTAACTACTCAGCTTTGGACCTATCTTTACGGTAAACCCGATTGCCCGTTTTCGCTGCCCGCTGTCTCACCATCTACCGTTGTAGCGGCTGCCGGACGGCTGCCCGACCCGTAGAACAGCTCCAGACTTTCAGGGTCGCCCACAAAGCGCCAGTGCCAGGGTTCGTAGCTCACCTGGGAATTTTCCCCGCCTTCGAATGAGAGTTCAAAGCTGTAAAAGGCCGCATTTGCCTCAAGCCACTGGAAAGCGGCAGTTTGCTCAAAGCTGGTTTGCAGGTTGGTATCGGGTCGCGAACCATCGCCAATATCGATGGCATAGCCCGTGTGGTGCTCGCTGTAGCCTGGGGGAGCGCTCACCGTAGCCCGCTGCCGCGCCACCTGCCCCCGCTGGGCCTTCACGTCGAAAAATAGATACTTCTGCTCCTCAATGGTGCGAAATCCTGATAGGGGCGTGAGGGAAATATTGGCGGCCTGGGCGGCCCGCTGCATGGCCTGAAACTGCTCAGCGGCGGCGGCTCTCAGGCGAATGCGCCCATCGGCGGTGAGGGGCACCAAGGTTTCAGGGGGGGCTTCCGCGTAGGCCCGGTGGCCCAGCAGGGACGAGGTGGCATCGGCATCGGGGTCAGCGGCGGCAGGATCGGCGATCGCGTCTTGAGTATCGAGAATGCTGCTCAGTCCGGGTTCGGCGGCAGCGGGGGGCGCAGACGAGCCGGTAATGAGGGTCTCCAGGTTGCGGAACTGCCAGCCCACCAGTGCGCCTGCGACCAGGGCGATCGCCCCACCAGCCCCCAACCACAGCCCCCAGCGCACCGGTCGCGACGGTGGCGACTTGGTCGTGGGTACTGGGGCATCCCGCAGCGCTTCTGGAATGTCGTCGTTCCCACCGTTTAGCGGTGGAGATGATTGGGGTTGTGCCGCAGTATTGGGCGACTGTTCGGGAACACTGGGCTGGTTCACGGTCCCACTCCTAGCATCGGAAATAATCCTCACACCGATCTGAACTAATATAACCTTTTGCGCCCTGAACTTTTGCGCCCTGAACTTTTGCCCCCTTGGACAGAATCTAGAAATCCCATCAACGTTTCCCTGATGAACCCAAGGAAAGTCTGACGTCTTCAGCCAGATTGGGAATTGGCAATTAACCTAGCTATTGTAAGCCGAGTGCTGGAATCCGTTACGGACGGATTTCAGGCAAACTTTCAGGAGGATCCCATGACCGGTCTGGGTGCAAGTCTGCTCAAGCTCTACCTTCCTCTGGTCATCTGGGTGGGGCTGGGGGTGATATTGGGGCACAAGTTGTCCCCAAAAGTGCCCTTTTATCTAGGAAAATTCCTGTTTTGGATAGGGGTGCCCATCAGTATTACCACCTTTATGCGGCAGGCCGACCTGTCGGGGAGTATCTGGATTGCGCCTCTGGTGGCGTGGATAGCCGTTTTGATGGGGGCTGGGCTGGCTGGGCTGTGGATTTGGCTGCGGGCCAGGGGAGGCTTTTCCCGGAAAAAAGCGGATGAAAAGGGGGCGCGATCGGGACTGACGGCCCTGGCAATATTGCGCGATCGCCCAGACCAGCCTGCATCCACCTCTCCGCCGCTGGCCGCCCCAGCCCCCTCGAACACCTCCACCTGGAGTCAGCCCACCCAGGGCAGTTTTCTCAATGCCGCCATGTACGGCAACACAGGCTATCTGGGCTATCCGGTGACGCTGGCCCTGGTTGGCCCTCAATATTTCGGCTGGGCGGTGTTCTACGACACCCTGGGCAGTACCCTGGCCGCCTATGGGTTAGGGGTGGCTCTCTCCGCCTACTTTGGTCGTTCCGCTACCCGGCCCTCTTCCCAGCAACAGCACCCTACGCGCCTGATGGTTCAGGCTGTGGTGAAGAACCCGGCGATGTGGAGCTTCTGGTTTGGCCTGTGGTTTCGCCAGGTGGCTCTGTCCAAACCGGTGGAAATAGGACTCCAGGGCATTGCCTGGACGGTGATTGCGGCGTCGCTGCTGCTGCTGGGAATGCGTCTCAGCCAGATTACCTCGTGGCGCAACACCCGACGCGCCGCCGTTAGCCTGGGCATCAAAATGCTGGTGGTGCCCCTGATCGTGGGCATTGTGATCTCGCTGCTGGGCATCAGCGGCCCCCAGCGCCTGGTGATGATTCTACAAATGGGTATGCCGCCCGCCTTCGCCACGCTGATTATTGCAGAAGCCTACAACCTCGATCGCGAGTTGACGGTCACCGCTCTGGCCCTTGGCTCCATCGGCATCCTGTTTACTATTCCGGTATGGTTAGGTTTGTTCAGCAGCTAGAGTCGGGGATGACCTGCTT
>JAYKGU010000034.1:0-23765 GCA_035285585.1 Synechococcales cyanobacterium | reverse complement strand
GAACTCATCCAGCGCATTAGCGACGGTCAGGACTATGTCATTCAGGTGCTTTCGGGCGGAAATTATCTGGTGGGCGAACCCTGTGTGCTGGCCGAACAACCCTGTGTCCAGGTAACGGTTGATGCCGTTCCAAACCAGGTGGTGTTTAGCGAGGGGGATGTGATTGCGGCGGCAACGGTCAACCCCACCCTCTTAACGCGGGATCAGCTCATTGACCGGCTGGAGCTGTTGCTGGCCGCCGCGCAATTTCGCGCCAGACAGGCCGGTGTAGTGCGAGATACGGTGCAGGTTTCCAACGACCAGGAGCAGCGCTTAGATGATTTCTTCGAGCAGCTCCGGGCCTATGAGCCGATTGAGAGCGGGGCCTTGAGTATTCAAGCGATCGCCGCTAGCGACATCTACACGGTTGGCCCCCTGGCCATTGAGCTAGCGGCCATTAAAGATGGTACGGTGATTTTCAGCACCGCTCAGCGATTCTTAGATGACTAACCCATATCGGACAACACTCTTAGGCTTTGACCCAGGGCGGGATAAGTGTGGTCTGGCGGTTATGGGGGCCGACGGACAGGTGTACGCCCATCAGGTGGTGCCTGCAGGCGAGGCGATCGCCCAGGTACAGCAGCTCTGTGGGGCCTTCTCCGTAACCCAGATCGTCATGGGCAATCAGACCACATCAGCTGATTGGCAGCCACGGCTGGAAACGGCGCTACCAGACATGCCGGTGGCCCTGGTGGATGAGCGCTATACGTCTCTGGAGGCGCGCGATCGCTACTGGGATCTATATCCTCCAGCGGGGCTGTTAAAGCTAATTCCTCGGAGCCTGCGGCCCATCCGCTGCCCGATCGACGACATCGTAGCCATCCTACTGATCGAGCGGTACTTAAATACCGGGGGGTCTGGGCCATCATCAGCTCTGGAATTGGATAGAGAAGGGGGCAGGGAGCCGCGATCGGAGGCTAATGGATGAACTGAGCTGCATAAACTGACCAATTTTTGGGGAATGGGGCCTTTTTTAGGGTATGGTGTCTATCGACCCGATCCATTTACCGTAAGGAGCGCTAGCCGTCACGGATGCTGTTACGACTGATCATCCAGGAAAATTCATGAAAGGTTATTTTTTATTACAGGCTGTCTTATACTACCGAAGGATACAAAAAGGAGAGGCACTTAGATGTCGGAGGCAGTGAAGCCCCTGACGGCGGCAAAGGTCAGAATACCCAGGGAATTGATGGGGGCTGGGGAGAGTTTCTTTAGTCCCAACCTGCTCATGTTTTTCGCGGCGGTTGGTATTGCTACTGTATCGGTATTGGGATATTGGTGTTGGAGCTGGACAAACTGGTGTTGTTTTCTGCTCAATGTCCTGGCGCTGCACCTCGTTGGTACCGTAATCCATGACGCATCCCATGACGTAGCCCATCGAAATCCCATTATCAACGCGGCCCTTGGGCATGGCAGTGCGCTCATGCTGGGCTTTTCATTTCCCGTATTTACTCGCGTTCACATGCAGCACCATGCGAACGTCAATGATCCAGAGAATGACCCCGACCATTTTGTTTCGACCGGTGGCCCCCTCTGGTTAATCGCCGCCCGGTTTTTCTATCATGAAATTTTCTTTTTCAAGCGGCGACTTTGGCGCAAGTATGAACTGCTGGAGTGGTTTTTAGGGCGGCTGGCGGTGGCTACCGTAGTCTTCCTGGCCATCCAGTACGATTTTTTGGGCTTTATTTTTAATTATTGGTTCTCTCCAGCACTCGTGGTGGGACTGGCTTTGGGACTATTTTTTGACTACCTGCCCCACCGCCCCTTCAAGGAGCGCGATCGCTGGAAAAACGCGCGAGTTTACCCAAGCCCCATTTTGAACCTGCTGATTATGGGGCAAAATTACCACCTGATTCACCACCTGTGGCCCTCTATTCCCTGGTATCACTACCAGACGGCTTACCGTGTTGCCCGTCCTTTACTCGATGAAAAAGGCTGCCATCAAACCCTTGGCCTGTTTCAGGGGAAGGATTTCTTCAGCTTTATTTATGATCTTTTTCTAGGCATTCGCTTTCACTCGCGATCCTCGGACGGAACAGACCAGGAGTAGGGACACTCTCAGGAGATTTCCAGGGAAAAATTTACCTTCGGTTAAACGATTGGTAGGGGCAGGGAATTTCCTGCCCCTACAGGTCGGATAATTATAGCGCTACGCTTTCGCGCTAGGACGTTCAAGAGGTGTGGAACTCCCGCGACGCGGGAGTCCCACGCTCAAACCTTAGCCCGTAGGGCTATACAGGTTATTTAATTCACGATCCTACAGCCGTTCTGGGGCATGGCCGATCATCCAGGGCCGCCCGCCTTTAGGGCCTTGATAGCGAGGTTTGCCCGGTTCCCGCTCTTGACGTTTGACCAGGCGGGGTTCTGTGTTGCTGGAGTTGGCGATCGCCGACAGGCTGCCCTGGTTCAAATTAATACTGGGGGGAGAAAAAACGCGCACTGCTACCTCAGAACAGGTTGGACAAACCATCGGCACGGCAATCTCCGCTAGCCTTCGCCACGCCTCAAAGTCACCGCAGGCTTTGCATCTAAACTCGTAAAGCGGCACAAGTATCTCCTTAGCTTATTAGACAAAAGATTTTTCCCTTAAAAGAAAGAATCCAAAACTCCCTAGTATCCAGCTTTGACTGGGCTACACGGAAGCCTGAGGTACTGACGAGACATCAATCTCTATCGCTTTGCCCGGAACTACGTGTAGCTGAACCAACGTGGGTACGCGAAGTTTTGGATTCTGAACCACTCACTGAAGCATTCTATCTGACTCTAAGAACTTAGTATCAAACCCGGTTAGAGGTTTTTGATTCCAGAAACTCTAGCGAGTTTTTGGGTGGTAAGGAGATTTTTGAGAATGATCCTACCGGACGACGTAGGGGCAAATGGCCATTTGCCCTTACCAGACGTTCAACCGAGGGTAAGTTTTTTCCTGGAAATCTCCTAAGTACATGGCCATAAATAAAAACAGTGGGGTGCGTCCCTCGCCGGGGGGCGCACCCCACCATAGCGTCGTTTAATTGTGACCACCTACTTGTTAGACCGGCAAGATACTTTGTTCAAAAATCTCCGTTGGCAGCGCCAAAGTACAGCAGGCATTGGGGATATCCACAATACCGCTGATGCGGCCTTCCACCGGAGCACAGCTCAACAGCAGGTATGCCTGCTCACCGGTAAAGCCAAACTTTTTCAAATATTCAATCGCGTTTAAGCAAGCACGACGGTAGGAGACGTGGGCATCGAGGTAGTACTGCTCACCCGAGAATTCGTCAACGGAAATACCTTCAAAAACAAGATATTCTGAATAGCGAGGCTCCACCGGTCCTGGCTTGAAAATGGGGTTGATTAACCCATATTTCTCAACGCCGCCCTTAATAATATCGACGTGCAGGTCAATGTAACCCGACATTTCGATAGCGCCGCAGAAGGAAATTTCGCCATCTCCCTGGGAGAAGTGAATGTCTCCCATAGACAGGTTTGCCCCATCGACATAAACCGGGAAGTAGATACGCGAACCCTTGGAAAGGTTTTTGATGTCGCAGTTGCCACCATGTTCGCGGGGAGGTACCGTGCGAGCTGCTTCTGCCGCCACCCGGTCAAATTCTGCCCCCTTCAAAGTACCCAGCACCGCATTTTGAGGATTGGGTAGGGCTGCCAAAGGCGGAATTTCTGGCTTCCAGATGGGGCCACCTTTATCCACCAGGGCTTTCTCCCGCTTATTCCAGGTGGCCAGGAGTTCGGCAGAGGGAGCGCAGCCAATCAATCCAGGGTGGGTAATGCCCGCAAACTTTACTCCAGGAATGTGGCGGCTGCTGGTATAAATACCCTGCAAATCCCAACAGGCTTTAGCAGCTTCAGGGAAGTGGTCGGTGAGGAAACCGCCACCATTCTTCCGGTCAAAGATGCCTGTGAAACCCCACTCATCCCCTGGAAGCGCACCGATATCTAGCAGGTCAACGACCAGAATGTCCCCTGGTTCGGCACCCTCAACACGGATGGGGCCGCTGAGGACATGAACGACAGTGAGATCAACGTCACGGATATCGCTGGGGTCGTCATTATTCTTAATCTGGCCATCTGTCCAGTCTTTGCATTCAATGCGAAAGATATCGCCTGGTTTGACAGAGACCACAGCGGGAATGTCGGGGTGCCAGCGATTGTGGCCAGGCACCTCTTGCTCAGACATGGGCTTGGTTAAATCAACTTTGAACAGCGTTTCCGGCATATCAGTTCACTCCTCAACGGTAAATAGAATGAGTTAGCAAATTAAGCTGAAATCAGATGCCTCAAGCTATAGGCTTTTTAAGCAAGAAGCACGTTTAGGTTAATGTTGGCTAAATCAGATATTTCAGCAATTTTTAGCTAAGAAAGAACAAGTTCTTACGAGTAATTTGTAGACCTTTTCAGCTAAATTTCTCGCTTGAACAACACTAAATTTCGCCATCGTTCCACTGACAAATTAGTGTTTGATCTGGGGCTGAAACACCTATAACAGTAGCTTCTAAAACATCTGACTAAATGTAACAAGCGCTACCGAATCCGCCTTGTCGCGGCAAAAATATTCCCGAAAATGACTTGTAAGAAAGCTTGTATGACTAAGTGCTCAAGTAAGTTAAGGAGATTTTTGAGAATGATCCTACCGGACGACGTAGGGGCAAATGGCCATTTGTCTCTACCAACCGTTCAACCGAGGGTGAATTTTTTCCTGGAAATCTCCTAAGTACATCTTACGGGGACGTGTGCGAACCTACGCATTACCTTTGGATTTCCTTCCCAAAGTACAGCCGAAATGCTGTGCCTCTACGGTAGAGTATCTTCTCTTTGAAAATCACCTAAGAAATTCAAAAAAAAGTCCTATAAGGTCGGTAGAAAGTCCTAATAAAAAGGGCTGGAACATGGCCAAATCATGTTCCAGCCCAACTTAGCAGCAAAGAAACAAAGAGAGTTGTTACTAGACTATCAGATTAGCTGTGGTATTTAGCCAATTAGTTTGATAGTCATAAGTAGCAGTAGGTTGGGTAGAGCGCTAGCGAAACCCAACGAAAACCTCGCTGGTGTTGGGTTTCGCTTTGCTCAACGCCAACCTACATTAAAACGTTTGTCAGTCAATCAGGCGGCATCCTGGGATGCTGCCTGGCTTTGTAGGCATGTCGCGCCCACAAAATCATCAAATTGCGTAAGTCCTAAGCCAGTTGAAAAGCCAAGTATTGATTAAACAGCCAAATACCTGTGAAGTAAGTCATCGGTGAGATCGGGGGCATCACCATTGGCGACAATCTTTCCCTTTTCCATGATGAAAAAGCGCTGCGCTAGACGGCGGGCAAAGCTGATTTTCTGCTCAACCACCATCACGGTGATGCCTTTTTCCTTGTTAATCCGCAGCAGGGTGTCTTCAATTTCCTGGACGATGGAAGGTTGGATCCCTTCCGTTGGTTCGTCCAGCAGCATGATTTGGGGATCATACATGAGGCCACGGGCGATCGCCAACTGTTGCTGCTGCCCACCACTGAGCAATCCTCCCTGACGGCTCAGATGCTCCTTGAGCATGGGAAAAAACTCAAAGATTTCATCGGGTACTTTGGAGGTCTTGCGCTTACTGGCCACTGAGCCGAGCTTGAGGTTATCCAGCACCGAGAGGTAAGGGATAATCTCCCGCCCCTGGGGAATGTAGGCAATGCCGTAGCGGGCGCGCTTGTAGGTTGGAGCGTTAGTGATGTCGTCGGCATCAAAGATAATTTGCCCCTCAGTGGCCCGATTGAGGCCAATGATGCTACGCAGCAGGGTGGTTTTGCCGACCCCATTGCGCCCTAGCAGGCAAACCATGTCTCCCTTGTTAACCGTCATTGTCACGTCGAACAGGACGGGGGTTTGACCGTAGCCCGCCGTCAGATTGGTCATTTCAAGCAGCGACGTTGATTCTTTCACGACCCAAATAGACCTCAATAACTTTTGGATTAGTTTGAACCTCTTGCACCGAGCCTTCAGCCAGGGTTTCGCCCTGGTGGAGAACGACGATGCGCTGAGCGATTTGCTTGACAAACTCCATGTCGTGTTCAATCACCACCAGGGAGTGATCATTGGCGATGCTTTTGATAATCTCGCCGGTCATGTAGGTTTCGTCTGCCGTCATCCCTGCCGTTGGTTCATCTAGCAATACAACTGAAGGATCCTGGGCAATGACCATGGCGATTTCGACCCACTGCTTTTGGCCATGGGAGAGAGAGGAAACCTTATCAAAGGCTTTCTCCAGCAAACCAGTTCGCTCCAGCACCTCGCCGATCTTCGCTTTTTTGCCGCGGGTCAACTTGTCAGTAATGGAATCCAGGATCCCGTGGGCACCTTTCAGGGCCAGCAGGATATTTTCAAAGACAGTCAGTTCGTTGTAGACATTAGGGTTTTGGAATTTACGCCCAATCCCCATACGGGCAATCTCGTAAGGGCTTTTGTTAGTAATGTCGCGCCCGTGGTAGTAGACGTGGCCAGAGGCAACAGGGGATTTACCCACGATCGCGTCCAGTAGCGTACTTTTACCAGCACCGTTGGGGCCGATGATGGTGACGATTTCGCGATCGCCCACCTCCAGATTCACCCCCTTGAGGGCACGGAAACCCGAAAACACAACCTGCAAATCTTTGACAGATAAGACAACGTCCATTGGCCTAGTTATTCACTCAAAATTGGGTTGGCAACGACTCGAGGAAAATAAAAAAGTAAACAGCCCAAATCTTTCCTCGGCTACTGGCTAGCGTTTTTGACGCTATTGCGCCGGAGCGCCCCGGATGGTTTTGACAATTCAGAGAGGCTAAACTGCTTGGGCAACAAGCTCATCAAACCGCTGGGGATGAACAGCACCACGACTAGCAGCAAAATGCCCACAATCAGCTGCCAATCCTGGGTGACTTTCTCTGCTGCATTCTGCACCTGCCCCAAAAGAATTGCCGCCACCAGTGGGCCAATCAGCGTTCCTCGACCTCCGATAGCGACCCAGATAACTACCTGGGTACCAAATGCTACTGCCAGGTAGACGGGAGAAATGAACTTATTGAGGGGTACAAACAACCCACCAGCGATGCCCGCCATGGCCGCCGACAATGTCCAGATGAAAATTTTGAAGCGGGCGACATCGTACCCCAAAAAGGCGATGCGCTTCTCATTTTCATTGATTGAGCGCAGGATCAGTCCAAAGTTTGACTGGGTGAGCCACCAGCTAAAGGCCAGCACCAGCACCGTGTAGGCGAGGATGATGAAGTAGAGGCCCACCAGCGGAATCGGCGTACCAAAGAAGCTGAGGGAGCTAATGTCGGTAATGCCGTTGGTGCCACCCGTGTAGGCCTGCTGGCTGACAAAGAAGGTGGTCAAGGCTGATGAAATGGCCAGGGTAATGATTGTGATGTAAACACCACTAACTTTGGAGCGGAAGATAAACGACCCGATGATGAACGCAAACAAAGCTGGGACGCCAATCATTGCGGCGATCGCCACTGGGAAATACTGCAAAGGCGCGATAAACCAGGGCAGCGTTTCCAGGCCATTCCACACCATGAAGTCAGGGAGGGCAATCCCGTAGGTGTTGTTTTCTGCGGAGAGGTTCAGCTTCAAATAGTAGGCCATGGCGTATCCCCCCAGGGTGAAAAACACGCCGTGGGCAAAGCTCAGAATTCCCGTAAAGCCCCACACCAGATCGAGGGAAATTGCCAGGGATCCAAACAGGAGAAGTTTGGACATCAGGGAGATCTGAAAGTCGCCGACCACAAACGGCAAGATCACGAAAATTAACAGGCCGATGCCACCAATTAGCGCCAGTTTCAGCGGAAAAGTTGTTTGCCGAAACCCCATTACTGCATCTGTCATATTGCCAATTCCTCCATAAATGCCTTTGATGGTTTCGACTAAGCCCGCTTCTGTACAGTAAACAAGCCTTCTGGCCGGTAGCGGATGAGCACAATGATAGCCGCCAGAACCAGCACACGAGCAACGGGGTCATTTAGCAGGTAAGCGATAATTGCATTTGCCTCGCCGATCAAAACCGAACCCGCCAGCACGCCAATGAGCTTATCGACCCCCCCTGTTACCACCACCATCCAGGCGTCAACCAGGTAGTCTTGTCCCATCGGCGGGGCCACACTCTTGAGCGCTGAAATAACGGATCCGGCGACGCCCGCCAGCCCACATCCATAGGCAAAAGTTATCAGGTCTACCATCTGGGTATTGATCCCCAGACATTTGGCCATTTCCCGGTTTTGCGTCACTGCCCGCACGTTGCGTCCCCAGGGGGTGCCATAAAAGAGATACATGGTTAAGCCCAACAGAGCCAGGGCGATCAAAACGATGAACATGCGATAGTAGGAAATGGCAACCAGAGGCGATCCGGCATCATCCGTGAGCAGCATGATGTTGCCTGAAAGATAGGCGGGAGCCCTTACATACTTTAATTGAGCCGTAAAGATGAGTTTAACAACCCCTTGCAGCACGATACTCAACCCCCAGGTGGCCAGCAAAGTCTCCAGGGGGCGGCCATAGAGGCGGCGAATAATTGTCAGTTCTGTAATAGCTCCGATAATCGCTGTTCCCAAAAACGCGAAGGGAATGGTCAACAGCAAATCCAGGCCGAACCAATCTTGCATCAGGAACGTTACATAAGCCCCCAACATGATGAACTCGCCGTGGGCCAGGTTAATGATGCGCATGACGCCGAAGGTAATCGCCAGCCCCAGCGCTGTTAAAAGCAAGATGCCGATAATACCGATACCGTTGAGCGTCTGATTGACCAACGCCACAGCATTAAAGGTTTCAGTGGCCGCTTCCTCCTGCGCCAGGAGGAAAGGTTGCCAGAGGGGGAGAGACAAGGCGGAATCTAACATGGTAGGAAAAGCTCTTGCAGGTTCACATCAACGGGGAGGTAGAAGTTCGACTGCTTCACAGCAATCGAACTTCAGTACAGCTACCAGGATCTCTCAGAGATGTTTGAGGTTAAGCTCCTTCCAGGTATTTGACTTCCAGGTCCTGCCCAGTTTCCTTGATTGGGTTGCTGCGATCGTCTGGGACAGGGCGAGTGCAGATGCGTCCTGGATAGAGAGCCTGGCTCCAGGCAATGGGCTTGACGGCGGCGGGGGTGGCGAAGACAATTTCAGCCTGACCATCGGCCTTCCAGCGGCCGATCCGCGAATAGAGGTAGGTGTGATAGTTGTCGGGGTCAATCTTCACCAGCCCCTGGGGAGCCTGGAAGGTCTGGCCACGGGTGGCTTCCCGCAGGGTTTGGGTATTGATTTCGTCCCCAGCTTCCAGCACTTGCTTCATCGCCTGAGCCATGAAGAAGGTCTGGAGGTAGGCCGCTTCCATCACCCCGTTGGTGACCCGGTCATTGCCAAACATAGCTTTGAACTGCTCAACAAAGGCTTGGTTTTCGGGGGTATCAACGGATTGGAAGTAGTTAAAGCTGGTGTAGTGGCCTTCTGCATATTCAGGGCCCATTGCCAGGATTTCTTCCTCAGTGGTGGGGTAGGCAAGGATGGGGATATCGGCGGAGGTGATACCTGCGTCTCTGTATTGACGGTAGAAGGCAGGAATACTGTCGCCCACCAGGTTGCTCAAAACGAAGTCAGGCTTGGCGGCCTTGATCTTGTTGATGATGGTGATGAACTCAGTGGTTCCCAGAGCTGCGTATTCGTCACCGACGACTTCACCGCCCAGGTTTTCTAGCTCGGCCCGGGCGATCCGGTTGCTTTCCTTGGGATAGATGTAGTCAGAGCCGATGAAGAAACCCTTGGGACCAAAGTTCTCAAAGGCGTAGGGGACAGAGTCGGTAATTTGCTGGTTGGGGGCAGCTCCGGTGTAGAAAACGTTGGAACTGCACTCGTTTCCTTCGTAGTAGACCGGGTAGTAGAGGAGGGAATCTTTCTCTTCAAACACCGGCAGTACCGACTTGCGGCTGGCGGAGGTGTAGCACCCCAGGACGCAGACAACTTTGTCTTCATCAATGAGACGCTTGGACATCTGGTTGTAGAGGTCCCAGTTGGAGTCAGGGTTGACCACTACTTTTTCAATCTTGCGGCCAGCGATGCCTGCCCCATTGGCTTCCCAGGGACCTGTGCCTGTATTGATTTGCTCGATCGCCAGGAAGGTTGCGTCCTGCAAGGATTTTTCAACGATGGCGATGGTGCCCGTTGTGGAATACATCACCCCAACCTTGATGGGGTTTTCGCCCAGATCTTCTGAACCTTCAGTAGAAGCCGTTTCTGTGCCCCCGGAACAGGCTGCCAGAATTCCTGTCCCTACAGCAAGGGAGCCATACTGGATGAACTTACGACGACTGAGATTACCAAGGAAATTGTTGTTGTTAGACGGATAAGACTTCGTCACTCTTTTCGTGCCTCTTTCAACTTAAGCGTGAATCAACGGTGTCACAAACCAGCGATACCCAACGTTTCAGGTCGGTTCCAGGAGCAAGTACGCCCGGTTAAACGTAAACCTGTCAGAGCGAACAAACCAGGCTCTGCCAGTCCGTATAGCTCAAAGCGTAAAAACCATTCGACGCTATTGTGCAATCATTAATAACTGTGAGGTTTTGCATTGCACACAGCAAACGCGGTCAGCCAAACCTGCGAATGGCAAACTTGCAGTCTAAATTTATTACTGTAAGTAAATGCGAATTCCCATCTGCTTTTTGTAACTTGATATACACAACACCTGGAAATGACGGGTAATTGGAAGAATAAATAAAGAAAACCAGTGGAGGGGGGCGGGCATTTCAATACTCACCCAGGCCATTCAACTTGCTGAGCTGACTGGGCTGGCTAGTAGGTAGCCGTAAATAAGCGAAGCTATGTGGGGTGATCCCCCCGCCGGTTACGGGGTCACGCTAGCGCCGCTGTGCAGATCGATAAACTCAATAATTTGCGATAGGCCGTCCTGGCGCTTGAGATTGGTGAACACAAATGGGCGATCGCCCCGCATCTTCTTCGCATCCCGCGCCATCACCTCCAGATCCGCGCCGACCATCGGTGCCAGGTCAATTTTGTTAATCACCAGCAGGTCGGAGCGAGTGATCCCCGGCCCGCCCTTGCGGGGAATTTTGTCCCCAGCCGCCACATCAATGACGTAGATGGTGAGATCCACCAGTTCTGGGCTGAAGGTGGCGGCCAGGTTATCGCCACCGCTTTCCACGAATATCAGATCCAGATTGGCAAACTGGGCTTCGAGCTGCTCAATGGCCACCAGGTTGATGGAAGCGTCTTCCCGGATGGCGGTGTGGGGGCAGCCCCCCGTTTCCACACCGATGATGCGATCGCTCGACAGCGCCTGATTGCGCACCAGAAATTGGGCGTCCTCCTGGGTATAGATGTCGTTGGTAACCACCGCGAGGCTGAGGCGATCGCGCAAAGCCTGACAGAGGGCATTCACCAGGGCCGTTTTCCCTGACCCCACTGGCCCGGCGACTCCCACACGAAATGGCTGCATGGCAAGCTCCTCCCACTCAGCGAAAAGTTTTAGCGAAAAATGACGAGGTGAAGACCTGAGAAAACCTGAGGTTTCAGGTTCAGCCCACCCCAAAGATATCCAGTTGTCCGGCGGTACTTTCTTCGGAAACCCGCGAACGGCGACGGGGTTTACTTTCACTCGCAGGGTGTACCTGTCCCCCCCTCAACCCGACGGCAATAAAGGAGTGCTGCTCAATCTGGGCCATCACCTCCTTTGCCCGATCAATCACGGGGGCAGGCAAACCCGCCAAACGTCCGGCCTCAATGCCATAAGAGCGATCGGCCCCGCCGGGGCGCACCTGGTGAAGAAAGATAATTTGATCGGGCATTTCCTTCACCACCACCTGATAGTTGGCCACGTTGGGCAACAGCGTGGCCAGTTCATTTAGTTCATGATAATGGGTGGCAAAGATGGTGCGGGCCTGGATGTCGCGGGCCAGGTATTCGGCCACGGCCCAGGCGATGGACAGGCCATCAAAGGTCGCCGTGCCCCGCCCAATCTCATCCAGCAGCACCAACGACCGCGCAGTGGCGTGGTTGAGGATATTGGCGGTTTCGTTCATCTCTACCATGAAGGTGGACTGGCCGGTGGCCAAGTCATCCACTGCGCCGACGCGGGTGAAGATGCGATCGCAAATCGACAGCGCCGCCGCCTGGGCGGGCACAAAGCTGCCCATCTGGGCCATGAGCTGAATCAGCCCCACCTGGCGCAGGTAACAGCTTTTGCCGCTGGCGTTTGGCCCGGTGAGGACGATGAGGTCGGGGATGGCTGCGGTGGCCTGACCCATTTGGGTAGAATTGGGGACGAAAAAGCCCGACGGTAGGGACTGCTCCACCACCGGATGGCGGCCCTCCGTAATCTGAATCGTCCGTCCGGAAATGATCTGCGGGCAGCAGTAGCCCTGGTAAACCGCCAGCTCCGCCAATCCGGCAAGCACATCTACGGCGGCGATCGCCTGGGCCACCCGGCGAATTGCTTCCGCGTGCTCCCCCACCTGCTGCCGCAGCTCTACAAAAATGTCGTATTCCTGCTGGTCAATGCGCTCCTTCGCCCCCAGCACCCGCGATTCCCGGTCCTTCAGCTCGATGGTGATGAAGCGCTCCTCGTTGGTGAGGGTTTGCTTGCGAATGTAGTCATCGGGTACCTGGCTGAGCTTGGCCTTGGAGACGCTGATGTAGTAGCCGAAAACCTTGTTGAACTTCACCCGCAGGTTGGCAATGCCGGTGCGATCGCGCTCCGTCGCCTCCAGGTCGGCAATCCACTGCTGGTCGTCGGCGATCTGCTGGCGCATGGCGTCCAGCTCGGCATGAACCCCGTCCCGGATCAGGTTGCCGTCGGTGAGGGTGAGGGGCGGATTTTCCACCAGGTACGCCTGGATATGGTTGCCCATCTGCTCCAGGTGGGGCGGCACGGTTTGCAGAGCCTTCAGGTAGGGGGATTGGGCAGTGCCCACCAGATGGGCCAGATCCGGCAGCTTAATAAAGGATTCAGCCAGAGCCATCAGGTCGCGGGCGTTGGCGGTGCCCGACCCCACCCGACCCACCAGCCGCTCCAAGTCGTAGATTTGCCGCAGGAGCTGCTGGAGCGCCTGCCGCAGCGACCCGGCGGTGATTAGTTCGTGGATGGTGGTCTGGCGATCGCCAATGGCCTTTTCATCCAGCAACGGCTGCAGGAGCCAGCGCCGCAGCGCCCGCCCCCCCATGGCCGTCACCGTGCGATCCATGGCCCACAGCAGGGAGCCGTGGAAGGTGCCGTCCCGTGCCGTTTGGGTCAGCTCGAGGTTGCGCCGCGTCTGGGGATCGATCACCAGGTAGTCTGTCAGGGCGTAGGTGGTGACGGGGTGGAGCAGGATCTGGGCGTCTTTCTGAGTGTCTTCTAGATATTGCAGCAATCCCCCCGCCGCCCGCACCGCCAGGGGCAGGTTTTCGCAGCCCAACCCTTCGAGCGATCGCAGCCGAAACCGTTCCAGCAGCCGCTGACGCGCTTCGGGGTGGGTGAAGGGCAACTGGGGCCGCAGGGTGTAGCAAAAGCTGAGGGGCAGGCAGTCGGGCAGGTAGTCGGATTTTTCGCCGGGGCGCAGCAGCCCCCCCAGGTCGGGGGCATTGGTGGGCACCAGCACCTCCGAAGGCTGGAGGCGCAGCAGCTCCTGGGTCAACTGATCCAGATCCGCCGCCTGGGTGGCCAGAAATTCTCCGGTGGAAATGTCGGCGTAGGCCAGCCCCCAGTGGTTTCCGGCGATCGCCACCGCCGCCAGGAAGTTATTGCGGCGGGCATCTAACATGCCCTCTTCCAGCACCGTGCCGGGGGTGATCACGCGGGTAATGTCGCGCTGCACCAGCGGCCCCTGGGCTTTAGAGGCTTCTTCGATCTGGTCGCAGATGGCGATCGCATAGCCCTTTTCCACCAGCAGGGCACAGTAGCGCTCCACGGAATGGTGGGGAATCCCGGCCAGGGGCACCCGCCCGATTTCTTTACCCGCCTCCTTGCTGGTGAGCACCAGCTCCAGCTCACGGGCAACGGTAATGGCATCTTGAAAAAAGGTTTCGAAGAAATCCCCAATGCGGTACAGCACAATGGCATGGGGATACTGGTCTTTCACCGCCACGTACTGACGAAACATGGGGGTGAGGTGCTCCCGATTGACCGCCCGGTAGTCGGCGTAGCGAACCGTGTGCTTGATCAGCCGTTCGGGAACGTCGGGAATGGGATGCGCCTCTGGTGCGGGGGATGGGGTAGGGGAATCGGTCATGAATCTGCGACAGTGCGCCAAGTCATATGTATCACGAGTACTAACGCCTACGGTAGCTTATCTGAATTATTAGCGTTTCTCACGACAATCATCACTTATGATTAAGATAAGTTAAGTACGCCCTAAGATAACCTTTTAGGGATGTGCGCGAAGATAGGGTACCCCTCGATCGAGTTTTGCATCTGCTCAACTCTCCATGCTGGCCGGTTGAGCAAAGTCGAAACCGGGTTGTTCGGGTATACTGCTTAGCCGCAGATCCCTTAGTGCTATTCGAAAACTTGCCAGATGTTGAGGAATTCAAAACCCCTGACGGGGTTTTCGGATGGATTCCTGGGGCGTGCCTTAATCAAACCTCATGACGATTCATTAAGCACAACCCCAGACCTATGACAGGATTTATTCGAGGACTATTCGGCACCCGCAAAAAGGCGGAGCAGTTTGATGAAGAGGCCCAGCCCCAGAAGCAGGGAGGAGCCTATTTCCTGACGCCCGATGATGCCAGAACCTTTGGCGACATCGACTATATGCGCACGGCCAAGCAGGTGAAGCGCACCTTCCCCAAGGGCAATCCCCGCGTTCGTGACGTCTCCGCCCTGAGTGATTTAGATGCGTCGGGGAACAGCCCTGCGGCTCCAGCGTCTCAGCCCATGACGCCCCCCACTTCTGAGTCAAAGGCTCCTGAGAAGAAGTACGAGTTTGACGCAGTAGCCCAGCGCCGCAAAACCGACACCAGCATGGACATGTTCCGCAACATGGCGAAGGACATTCGCAAGGGCTAGGGCGAAGTTGTCACGGAGCTGTCATAACGTCGTCATGGCAGCGACAAGTCTGACCATTACTGTAAAGATACAGGTGAATGAATGCACTGGAGGGGGCTGCTGGCCTCCTCTTTTTTATTGTTTTCCCAGGTAATCCAGCGTCAGGAGAAAGATGTGTAGCTGCGCGATCGCCACCGGGTTGGCGTACGAGCAGCCGACAGGAGAATGCGTAACGCCGCCAGCGGATCGGCCAGGGGCGACAGCCAGAACGTCCAGCTTTTCCTGAAACTGGTCTGGGAAAAATCATAAGATGGGGCGATCGCCCCCAGCAGGGCAAACCGCACCAGCAGTAAAAACAAGTTTATCCCCCAGGCCAGCCAGATAGTCGGCGCGCTGATGCCCAGCAGCAGGGCTAGTCCCAGCCCGAGGGAGGCGATCAGTGGCAGGCCCTGCACCGCCACGAGGAACAGCCCGTCCCCCCAGGTTTGGGCTGGGGAAGCCGCATCCTTGAGGTCGAGCGATCGCCCCCATTCCTGCCAGGTTTCTGCCGCCCCTTCGTACATGCGCACTTTCAGCAGCTTCGCGCCGTCGAGAAACCCCACTTTGGCTCCCCAATCCGCCGCCGCCCGCGCCAGCGTCACATCATCGCAAAAAGAGCGGCGGGCCACTGTATAGCCATCCAGAGCCTGGAGCAGGGAGCGCCGCGCCAGAAAGCACTGGCCATTGGCCATCACCCTCGAAGCGCCAGACGGGCCACCCCCCGCCGGGCCGAAGCGATAAACAAGCGTCATCAGCAGAGCGGGCTGGAGCCACCATTCCCCCAAATCTTTGAGAATGAACTGGGGGGAGAGGGATACCAGGTCGTAGCCATATCGCTGGGCTGCCTGCACCAGGCTGGCCACCAGACCGGGCTGGGGCTGGGTGTCGGCATCAATGCCTAAAATCCACTCGCTGCCCTCGGAGCTGTTGAGAAAGCCGGTGTGGAGCGCCCAGGGTCGGCCCACCCAGCCTGCGGGCAGGGGATCGTCCGTAATCACCCGAAAGCGAGGATCCCGCTGCTGGGCGGCTTTCACCAGGTCAACGGTGCCATCCTCCGAGCGGCTATCGACTACAGTGATTTCCCGAACTTCGTAGCTTTGACGGGTCAGCCCCGCCAAACAGGGAGAAATGCGCTGGGCCTCATTCAGGGTGGGCACTACCACGCTGACTGAACCGATCAAATCGGGGTGGGGCGGCTGGGGAGTCAGGGGAGGCAACCGCCCTGGCCCCTGAAACAGGCGGGAAAGGAGGAGGGCGATCGCCGGAAGCTGGGCAGCCAACAGGAGGAGGGCGATCGCTCCCAGCCCCGCTTCAGCTCCACTCAAACCCAATGTCATCTTTACTTTGGCCTCAGTCGGTGAAACTATTCGCCCGGCATCCCAAATGGGGCAGGGGTTACATCAGCAGCAGGTTCCGGGCCATTGCCCTGGAGCGGCAGGAAAGAACTGGCCGCGTTTTGTTGGGACTGCTGCCAGCAGAGGACAGCGGGAATCACTCCCAGAATAATGCCCAGCAAAATAGGCACCCAGTAGCCCGCCGCCAGACTCATGACTGTGGCAAAGCCAAAGTTGCCCAGATAAACCACCAGAGGCAGGGTGACCTGCGCCTGACTCATGGCCAGGGGCCGCCGCCGCCAGAACAGGGCCGCCACGCCCATGAACAGGGCACCCGTCGCCAACCAGCCCGCAAAGTTTTGATAGGGCATGCCAAAGAAGGCCCCTGGCTCATGCCAGTACCAGAAGGGCAGGGCCGTTTGGCTCATGGCCGGGTCGAGGACGAAATCCCAGGAGGTAAGCAGGAGAGAACCCAGGGCGATCGCCCCCAGTTGCCGCAACCAGGCCCAGCGGCTAGCCGAGAACCCCGAGCGGGGGGCTAATCCAGAGCGGGCCAGCAGGTAAGAGGACAGCCCCAGATAAAACCAGGACAGGGGGATAGTGAAGGGCACTCGACCGGCGATTTTGTAGCCCAGCCCACTCAGGTAGCTGTAGTCGCCAAACGGAAAGCCAGTGCCGGTGCCCAACAGCTCGCTGCTGAGGGAAATGGCCACCGCTGGAATCAGGAAGGCTAAGCTGGCGGCCAGCCCCAAGGTACGGTAGGCATAGATGGCAACGGCGATCGCCCCCATGATGATGTAGGCTACCCCGCCGCCCGCCATGCTCCAGCGAAACAGGGTTTGCCCAGCCGGAACCAGGTTGAGAAACTCAGGATGGGGCATAACTAGCAGCAAGCCCGCCAGCCCAAACGCCATCGACACCAGATGGCCAATCAAACAAACTCGCTCCACGATCATTAGCTGCTTCATTACGGACTCCCCAGGGACGTGTTGAAAGACATGCATCAGCGGATCAGCTCTAGCTTAGTTTACAAATTAAGAATAATTCTTACAAATTTTTAAGTAGCCTGCCGACGAGCCACCTGCAAAAAATTTCCAGAAATCTTAAGAATGGTGCGGGCCATGCTCCCCTGACCGTTGTAAACCCACTTGCGGCGTATGTCCAATCGGCCAGGGAGGATTTGATACAATAATAAGCCGCAGTTGGGCAAATGCAGACTGAAAAAACAATATTGACCGCGAGACCTTGCAATTCCATTGAAAACCCGCTGAGAAAACAGAGGTGCTCAGGCCCTCGCCGATCTTTCCTTTCAACCTCCGTTAAAGTGGTAATAGGTGAGCGTCTACGCCTCACAGACACCTACTCGGATTGCTTATGCCCACACCTTCTACCCTCTCCCAGACCGCAAGCGTCACGATCCGGCCATTTCAGTATCGTGATCTTGGAGCAGTCGAGCGTCTGGTAAGCGATTTACCGGGTGGGTTCGTCACGCAAAACTACGGCAGTAGCCACGACCTGGCCCAGCAGCTCGACCAGGTGCGCCGCTGGTATGGCCCGCTGAAACTGCTCAGTCTGTTTCCCAATCCGCTACAGCATTTCTTTTCTGCATACGTGGCCGACCACCAAAATACCCTGAAAGGCTTGATTCAGGTTACACCGTTTAACCGCACGGGCAGCACCTGGCGCATTGACCGCATCGCGGCCCACTCCCTACCCCATACCGGCAATGGCACCAGCAATGGGCATGGTAGCCTCGAAGAAAATGGCGGCGAAATCAAGGCCGTAGCGGCTCAGGGCGATCGCCCCCTGGACACTGACCTCGAAACTCCGACGCCCCTCTCCACCGACGTTGCCTCCCAACTGCTGCGCTTCTGCCTCGACACCATCTGGAAAGCCCGCACCTGGTTGGTGGAGGTAGATGTGAACGACGCTGCCGGGCTGGGGCTGTACCGCAAGCATGGCTTTCAGTCCCTGGCCCAAATGACCTATTGGGAGCTTTCCACTGAGCTTCTGGATGCGCTAGCCCAGCAGGACGTTTCCCTGCCCAATTTGCGTCCGGTCAGCAGTGCCGATGCTGCCCTGCTGCACCAGCTAGACACGGTCTCCATGCCGCCTCTGGTGAGGCAAGTTTTCGATCGCCACGTGTTCGACTTTAAATTCAGCCTGACCCGATCCGCCGTCGATGCTCTGAATCGCCTGGTTCATCACCAGGATGTGGTCGGGGGCTATGTGTTCGAGCCGCAGCGCAAGGCAGCCATCGGGCATTTTCGCCTGGAGATTTGCCAAAACGGTAGCTCACCCCACTCGGCCCAGTTGACGGTGCATCCAGCCTATACCTGGCTCTACCCCAAGCTTGTCTCCCAGATGGCAGTCATTGCCCAGGCCTACCCTTCCCAATCCCTGCTGCTGGCCTCATCCGACTACCAGCCCGAACGGGAGAACTACCTGGAGCGCATTGGCGCAACTCGGGTTCAGCACACGCTGATGATGTCACGATCGGTCTGGCACAAGGTGCGTGAAACGAAATCCGTTTCCCTGGAAAGCCTGCAGCTCTCGGAAGTTTTACAGGGGCTACAGCCCAGCCGCAAACCCGTCCCTGGACGCATTTCCCTGATGGATGGCTCCCAGGGCAAGACGCCGCCCCGCCCCGCCCAATCCTCTGACGAGGCTGAAAATCGGCTCGCCTATCGGCAGTCGCCTCCCGCACCCCCGGTTGCCCCACCCCGCCGACAGACCCCATCCCTGCAAAATCCTCTGGGGCCGCACCCCAAAAACTCGTCACAACATTAGGGCAGGTAGCCCGAGGGAGCGATGGGCATGGTTTCAGTGCTGGGATTAGACGTAGGGCGTAAGCGCATTGGGGTGGCGGGCTGCGACGGTACGGGCCTGATCGCCACGGGGATCACTACTATCGAGCGACGCTCTTTTGAGCAGGATGTAGCCCAACTGCGGGGTCTGGTGCAGGAACGACGAGTAGAGGCGCTGGTGGTGGGGCTGCCCTACACGATGAAGGGCGAAATTGGCTTTCAGGCCCGCCAGGTACAAAAGTTTGCCCAGCGGCTGGGCCATGCCTTGCAACTGCCGGTGGAATATATGGACGAACGGCTGACATCGTTTCAAGCAGAGCAGTTTTTGATTGGCGAGGGGCGATCGCCCTCCCGCAACAAAGGACTGATCGACCGTAAAGCCGCCGCCATTATTCTGCAGCAGTGGCTAGATCAGCGGCGTGCCCAGCAGGCAAACCCCACTGGCTCAAACCCTGCAGATCTCTGAGCGACCTGGTGGGGTGGGTTCAGTCGTAGACCATCCAGACGTAGGGGGTTGGGGCCAGAAGCTGCTCCACTTCGCTAAAGTTTTCGATTAAATCAGCCAGGGGAAAGGGGTTGGTGCGGCGAATTGCCACCTCTACGTCTGCCGGTTTTAGCCCAATGAACTGGCAGCAGCGCTCGTAGGCCACCTTGGGATTTTGGGCAATGTCCTCTTCGTAGGTGAGGGAAAGGACGGATTGACCCGCTAGCGCGGCATCCAGTTCGCGGTAGGCCCGATCCATTTCTTCGAGGCAGTCAAGCAGCGGTTGGCGATCGCTCGTGAAGCCAAAAGGGATACTGGTGGTATCGAGGTAAATGGACGTAGGTCGGGCAGCCCCTTTTTGCAAGTGCCACTGGCGGGTCACTTTGGCGATCTCCTTAGAGAGAATCACCCGCAAATAGTTTTTGCGCTGGAGACGAATGTAGTGGCTGATGCCCATATCCAGCAGGAGCCGAACAAAACCGGTCAGATCCGTGTGGGCAACGGGGAGTTGTTGACTGGAGTGGATCTTCATCTCAAAGCCGTAGTAACGGTTGCCCGCAATCAGCATCTGGCGTTCTAGATAGGCTTTAACGTCAAAGTTGGGGTAGGTGTGGCGATCGAATTCCCGCTTTTTGTACAAAACCTCTCCATCCCAGTAAATTTGAGGGTGTTGGTTGAGCAGGTTACCCAATACCGTGCTGCCGCAGCGGCTGATGTGAAACATGACAATGCTACCCTGCCGCCAGGGGGAGAGGGGCAATCCCATGAGCTGATCAACGGTTCGGGCCGCTCGCCGGGCAGGCAAAACCAGTGGTTCTGGGAGACGGGAGGTAATCGCGCTTCGCAGCGTTTTTATCGTCATGGATTGAACCCACGCTAGTCAAAAACTTCAAGGGACCATCGGCTGGATATCGTCAGGTTAGGGGAGACGGTGCAGTCTTTTCGTCCAACAAAGGAGATAGATGCTTCCTCCGGTTGCCTCTCCCCAGGGAAGGGTGAGCCAGGGGCGGACGACAGGGCTTTAAGTTGAAAGGTTGGCAGTTTGCGGTATGAACTTCGCGGGGCTGAGCCGTACGGAAAAGGCAGAGGTAATGTACAGCACCCAAAATAGGTTGTTCTGGTAAAGAATCAGGCTTTCGGTCAGGTTATAGAGCACAAAGAGGGTCAAATACAGCAAGGGCCATAGATCTTCAGGTTGGTTGGTGAGATAGGTGCGCTTGAAACCCCGTACCAGGTTCAGCAGCAGGCTGATGCCCAGGAGGGTGGCTCCGATCAATCCCACATCCAGGGCGAGATCGATAAAGCCGTTGTGGGAGTGGGGTGGAATATAGTTACCAGAGACGGCTAATCCCGCCTGAATGGCATGGGGACTGCCGGGTGCCCAGAAAGCGCCGCGTCCATAGCCCAACAGGGGACGCTGGCGAATTTTCATCATGGCGATCTCCCAAATAATGGTGCGTCCCGACAGGGTGGGGTCGCGATCCAGGCTGAGGAGAATGGTGTTCCACTGGCTGAGGAAGAGGGCAATGCCGCAGGTGATGGTGGCGATCGCCACGAGCAAACACAGCACCGAGGCCAGATTTCGCCAGCGTACCATGCGATAGATGGTGAGCATCATCAGGGCGATACCCCACAGCCCCAGGGCGGTTTTTGAGGATGACAGAATAATCAACGTGCCTGCCAGCACCAGTCCAGCCCAGGCCAGGACTTTGTACAGACGCTTTTCCAGGCTCAGGATGCAAAACACTGAGGCGGCAATCGTCATCAGGCTCCCCAGGCTATTTTTGTGGCCCATGATGCCGCGCCAGGCCCCTTCCAGATGGCCTTCCACCTGATGAATCCCCATCTCTGGCACCAGGAGGCCATAGCAAAGGCTGAAAATGGCGATTCCTCCCAGAGCCAGGGCCAGCAGTTGGAGTTGTTCTTTCAGCCGAAAGCGAACCGCCAGATAGAGGCCAAAGGTTCCTGCATAAAGGATTTCGCGGCTTTGGCTCAGGCTCAGATAGGGGTAGGCCGACCAGGCAAAGGAAATCAGCCCCAGCCCCAGCAGGCTGCATAAAAATAAATCTCCCTGAACGACGTGCAGCGCTCTGCGCCACCGCAGCGCCAGCAGGGTAGAGGTGGAGAAAAACACCCCATAGCGAACGAGGGAGATAAACAAATTGCCGCCGAAAAAAGAAAGGCTGCCTGCAAAAAAAAGAATGCCCACCACCGCCAGTGCTTTTTCAAATAGCGCCAGGTAGGGTTGGTAAGCGGCAGGGCGAGGGGTGGAGTCGGCGGGAAGCCTGGACGGGGTGGATGGCTGGGGAACGAGGGAATGGGGCGATCGCCTATTTAAACCGTTTAGATCTGACATGCTCATCGGGCTGGCTCAATGGGATTGGAAACTGATCTTGGGGCATGGAATGAACTGCTTGTAGCCTCCCTATCTGAGCCGAGAGAATCGTCCCCCAGGAGAAAGATTTTTGACTAATTCTGATCTGACCTAACCGGGATATCAACTTAAGGCAGGAAATCGTGATTGGACAGGATCCAGAATCCAGGAGTCAGAATTCAGGAGAGAGCTGACTTCTGGCTCCTGACTCCTGAATTCTATTCTTGGGAAAGTGTCCCGCTTTGCGTTGATACCTATCTAACCGTATGCCTATTTCCTTGAGTGCTCCAAAATACCTCTTAGAATTTTCTACTACTGAAGCCTTCCTGGGGAGAATCGAGTAAGCTTTTTCAAGCGGTGGCACAATTTAAACCCATTTCATCAGTCTCCATTTCCCTGGAATTTCCCAGAATTTCCCTAAAAAAAAAGAAACGATTCAAAAACAATCTCCCTTTCGACAGATACCGATTTTTTTATCTTAATTAGCTTCACAAAATAGCCAATTTTAGTCAACTTTATAACTACCCTGTTTAGTGATTTTTCGGTTTTAATTCGTGCCAAAACATGCTGCTAAATTTGTTTGACAAAATGATTAAAGCCTCGCTGGCTTTGAGCAAAAATTCTCTTCGCTAAAGTTTCTCAGGTGAAAAATCAGCTATTGGATTATTTGAAATCTGTGTAGTTAGGCAGATGCCCAAAAATCTGTTTTCTACGGGGGGTTTTAGCAGTTTTAGGGGGAATATTCCGTGTAATTACGGGTTACTTTCCCGAAAACATAATGTATTCCCTCTGGGAAAGATTAGCCCATGGTCTTTCCTAGCATTCAGGTTTCAGTTCATCCGAATCCTAAAGTTTGCTGTTTGTCAACCTGCATGGTGTTCAACTAATTTCTTTGTCTCAAAAGCATCATGCTGACCACGGTTTACGTGACCAAAATCCGGAGGCTAGGCTAATGCAGTTTCTGGATTTGGTCAGGAGCAATGAAAGTGTGAATTATCGCCGCGATCGCCAGCAGACCTTTCTGCTTTAGTTTCGGCTTTTGCCACTTAATGCCTATCTGAAACCTCGTCAGGGTTTTGGAAATTTCAACCCCTACCAGGGCGTTCGAATAGGTTCTTAAATTAAAGGGCGATCGCTGGAACTATTCCATCCAAAAGTCGTCGGCCATTCGCAGAAATTGCGCCTGCAGCCCGTATCTAAATCCACCAAACTGCCGACAAACCTCAAGTTTTCGGGGGATAAGCCCATGTCGAAAAATTTATGGAATACCAGCCAATGCCGCTGGTTTTGTCCCGTCCAAGCTTGACAAGTGTGGGTCAACTGTTGTTACGTCTGGTACTGCATTGGGAATGCTGGAGATAGTTTCTAATTGAGCCTGTTTCATACCAGGTTCAGTCGCCAGCCCTGATGCCGATCCGCAATTTCTAGTGGGGAGTTTCCAACCATTCGAATGGCTTGATCGCCACAGATCACCCATTTGAAAGTGCGTTGCGTCGAGTCGTATTTCTAAGTTGTTCAGCAAGCGCTCAAGGGGTTTGTTGATTGGCTACTGAGTGGCGACAGCGGCACTTTTATTAAAAATTTCTTCCAAGTAAGTAGGTCAGCACAATTAAATTCATGTTAGAAAACCGGGGGAGCGCCCCGCCGGGGCGCTCCCCCGGTTTTCTAACCTTCGTTTTTCAATGCAGTTCTACTTATTGCGACTGAGCCAA
>JAYKGU010000033.1:0-11179 GCA_035285585.1 Synechococcales cyanobacterium | reverse complement strand
GCAGGGCCAGGTGCTAGCCAAGGACATTCTCAGAACTGCACTGGAGGCGGCGGTCCAGGATCAGCCCTCAATGCCACTGCTGATGGTGCGTATGAAAGCCCAGGACTACACCATGCAGTTCCACGAGTTTAGAGACGGCAAAGGTGTCAGCTTCGGGGCCAAGGGCAAATTCTTCAAGGGACGGCAGTTGGGCGATCGCTACTCCTTCAAAGGGCTTCACGAGTACGCAGGAGTCAGCTACTGGCCCGAGCGGGATGACGCCCTACTGCGGCAGCTCAACGAGTGGGACGCCGAACGATGCCGAGTGCTGCTGCACCATCTGGAGCAGCGCGAGCAGGAACGGTCCTCTGCTTGCTCGGCCAACACCCTTTCGCTAAAGTGCAAGCACTCCCAATACTTGGCCGCTAACTTCTGGTTCACCAGATAGGCCTTGGCATCTTCATTCAGCACATACCGGGAGTGCTCACCCTGAAGGATTTCAAGGAAGTTGCGTCGACTTTTGGACGACCCACTGCTGAAGTAGGTGAACCACTCGTTGCCAATCACCGTGCAATAACCGTTCTGCCCCTGATGCCGCGCACCGGTATCATCGGTGTGAAGGTACTCTGCTGTCTCGATGCCTGCCTGCAACACTTGCTGCTGCTCGTGGGCAAACCACTCCTGCCGCTCACTCAAAATCTGATGCAACTGCTTCAACTCCTGGACATCATAGTCTCGATAGCCGTTGAACTTAGCTCCGGTCGGCACCTCAACGGGTTCGATGATGCGCTCCTCATGAATCTCGAAGCCCTGTTTCTTACTTCGGCAACCCCCACTATTTGGTTTTACCAGCGGTTATTGAGCTGTTGCACGGCAACGACACCCTGATTGGCGGAACGGGCAACGACACAGTGACGGGTGGCAATGGCAACGATGTTTTTGTGCTAGCAGCAGGGGACGGCACCGATACGTTTACCGACTTCAAAGCCGGAACCGACGTGATCCGGCTGTCGGGTGGGTTGAGCTTTGATCAGCTTACACGCAGCGGCAACACCCTCTCGATAGGCGGTGAGGTGTTGGCAACATTGCCAGGCATCGATACCGCAGCTCTAACGCAAAGCAGCTTTATCACGGTCTAGAGTTTGTTGGTTTAGCAGGGGCGATCGCTTCACAGGTTTGGGCTTCAGAATTAATATATCCTGATAAACTTGAAAAACTGATGCTCAATTTTTTATTGAACTTGGTTTATTAGGACAGTCTGTAGGCACCTATGCAACGTCGGCAAAGTTTGCTTGAGGTTTTTTCTACTTTCGTTCAGTTTAAGGACGATCGCTTTCATCACTGGGCTACCGATCCAAAACTGCGACGAAATATGGAGATCTGTCGGCAGCAAGCTACGAATTCCGGCGGCACGGAGCTGTCAGACGACTTTTGGGTGCTGTACTGGCATAAGCGATGGCAGACTCAGGCAGACCCGTTGCCCCAGGGTCATCTGTCCGCTTATTTGCAGGAGGTTTGCTATTGGTCAGCCCAAAAGGTGATGACCCATACCGCCAGCGCTCAGTACAAACTATCGGACTGTTTCCAGATTGCGATCGCCGATTTGCCCAACACCCTGCGCGGGTACAGTTCCCATCAAGGAGCTAGCCTCAAAGCCTACGCTAACCTGAGCTTTAGCAACAGAATTCGCGATGTGCTGCGCCAGCACCGCGAGGCTAATAGCCGCACCGACTGGGGATTATTGCGCAAGTGCAGCCAGAAACAGCTGACGGAAGCGCTGCAATCTGCTGGACTGTCGCCAGACGCGATCGCCTGCCATCGACTGGCCTGGATGGGGTATAAAACCTACTACGCCCCCAGCGAACCAACGGCAACCCGTCAATTGGCCCGTCCGGATGCGTCCGTCTGGGAAGCGATCGCCGTTTTCTATAACACGCAACGGCCCCGGCAATTGCCCCAGGGGACTCCTGCCCTTGATGGCACCACCGCTGAGGCATGGCTGAAGAGCTGCGCCCGTTACCTGCGAACCTATCTCAATCCGCAAACCTTTTCCCTCAACGTCACGAAGTTTGATGAAGCGGGTTCCGGAGAATTTCTGGATGATCTTCCCGATGGAGTGAGGGAAGCTCCCATGACCGCGCTGCTGGTTGAAGAAGAGCTGCAAGAGCGGCAGCAGCAGCGATCGCACATTGCCACGGTGTTAACAGCAGCGCTGGAGCAGCTCGACCCGCAGATTCAAACAATTCTAGACCTGTACTATCGCCAGGGGTTGACCCAGCAGCAAATGGCAGCCCAACTCTTGATGAAGCAGTACACCATCTCACGCCGACTCAGCAGCGCACGGGACGCCTTGCTGCTATCGCTGGCCCGCTGGAGCCAGGACACGCTGCATATTACCGTAACCTCACCCGTATTGAAACAAATGAGTATAGTTTTGGAAGAGTGGTTGCAGGCTCATTACCAAAACGTCCAGGTGCCTATTGCTAAGGATGTGTTCCCATGACGTTACTATTTAATACCACAACGGTATGGCTAGAGATTCCGGATGAGATTGCCACCGCCGCCCGGCAGCGCAGTCAGGCGATCGCTATTCCAGGAAACCGCTGGCAGGCGTATCTCAATCAGGTTAGCCTCCACTCGATGATGTCCTGGCTTCAGGAGCGGTTTGGCCAGACAGTTTCGGCTGATGAGCCAAGTGCCCCTGACGTTTGGGCACTGGTGAATGGCAGTCGCCTCACCGTGGGGCCATGGCAGATCGTGATCATTCCCGTTGAAGAGATGGATCAGAGCGAATTTCGGGTGCCCCAGGAATGGGTTGATCTTCCCTCCTGGGTGGGTGACTATTACCTGGCGGTTGCCGTTGACCCCGATGAGCGGTGTCTCCAGGTCTGGGGATATGCGACTCACCAGCAGTTGAAGACCCACGGTCGTTATGACGGGAGCGATCGCACCTACAGCCTGGCAAGCGGTGACCTGATTCCAGACCTCAGTGCCCTCTGGGTGATGTCGCATCTGGCCCCAGAAGTGACACGGGCTGACCTCCCTTGCTTACCGCAGCTTACCCGTGAGCAGGCAGAGGGTCTGGTACAGCAATTGGGGAATGGGGCGATCGCCCTGCCGCGTCTGGAGGTGCCTTTCCTCCAATGGGGCGCACTGCTCGCCGAGCCGGACTGGCTCCAGCGGCTCAGTCAACGGCGTCAGTCCCAACCGACTCGCCAGGTGCCGGAGAATTTATCCCAGATATCCACCTCCAGCCCGGTTCAGTTGAGCCGTTGGCTGCAAAATGTGATAGATGCCGGGTGGCGCTCGATTGAAGAATGGCTGGATGCAGAGCCAGAGCTTGCCTTCAGCTTTAGAGCGAACGCGGTATCGGACGGTGGGATTCGTCGTGCTAAACTCCTGCGGGTCGGCCCAGACGAAATCACTGTCTTGCTTTTGGTGTTGCTTCAGCCTGAACCCGATGGTCGTATTGCCGTTCAAGCCCGGTTGTTGCCCACAAATACTCCCCTCCTACCCGCTGAGTTGGCGCTGGCCCTCCTGTCAGCGACGGGGGAAGTGCTGCAGTCGGTGCAGGCACGGAGCGAGGATAACTCGATTCAGCTTAAGCGATTCAAGTGTCCGGTGGGGATGCCTTTCCAGTTGCGGCTGTCGCTGGGCGATCGCCACACGGTCGAAGACTTTGTTGGTTAAGCCGGGAGTTAAGCCGCAGCGGTGTCCTGTCTAGTTGTCTTGAACTTGGGTCGAGGGGATTGGGCTACAGGATGCCCAACTGTCATAGCCCAACTATGGCAGGCCGATGGCTCTGCGCCGATGCAGTGGACGGGCAGCCTTCCCGCCCAACCTGCTTTGGGGGAGCAGTATGACCGCTGGCAACAGCTCTATCAGGCCCTTTATGCCTGCAAAGGTTGGCGACAGGCCCAGCCCCCAAATCGCTTCGCCATCGACATTGAGGAGGACGATGTCACGCACATTTCTGAGGCAGAGTTCCAGACCCTCGGTGAAGCTATTAAACAGGGGCTGAATCGCTGGCTGAGCAGCGAAGAATTTATGCCCATTGAGCGCCAGCTCCGCACGCGTCTAGATCCGGCTCGCGAGATTCGGGTGACGGTAACCTCCGAAAATCGGCGGCTCCTAAAGCTGCCGTGGCATCAGTGGCACTTCTTCGACGACTATCCCAAAGCCGATCTGGCCCTGAGCCTGCCAGCCTACACCCGCTCCGTCAAAGCCCCCGCCCCTTCGCCCCCGGGAACAGTCAAAATCCTGGCGATTTTAGGCAATTCCTTTCAAATTAACGTGGCAAGAGATCGCCAGTTGCTCGAACAGTTGCCCGATACCGAATTACGGTTTCTGGTGGAGCCTGACATGGCCGCTATTCACCAGCAACTGTGGGAATCGGCCTGGGATGTGCTCTTTTTTGCGGGCCATAGCTCCAGCCAGAACCAGGGATACATCCAGATTAACCAGACGGATTGCCTGACCCTGGAGGAGTTGCGGTATGGCCTGAAGCAGGCGATCGCCCGTGGCTTGAAGCTGGCCATCTTCAACTCCTGCGACGGGTTAGAACTGGCCTGGAAACTGGCCGACCTGCACATTCCCCACGTCATTGTGATGCGCGAACCCGTTCCCGACAAAGTCGCGCAGGAATTCCTGAAGTCCTTTCTCATCGCCTTTGCGGGAGGCAAACCCCTTTATCTGGCCGTACGAGAAGCCCGCGAACGCCTACAGGTTCTTGAGTCCGAATTCCCTGGCGCAACCTGGCTGCCGGTGCTCTGCCAAAACCCCGCTGAACTTCCCCAAACCTGGCAAGAATGGCGCGACGGCCACCCCATTGAAAGCAAACCGCCCCAATCCCCCCCCCGCACCCATCCATCCCCCCATCTCCCCGCCCACCCATCTCCCCGCACCCTCCTCCTCAGCAGCCTGCTCATTTCCCTGCTGATACTGGGCGTGCGATCGCTCGGTTTCCTTCAGCCATTGGAACTCTGGGCATTTGACCGACTCCTGCAGCTCCGGCCAGCGGAACCCCCCGACTCCCGGTTTTTGATTGTGACCATTGATGAGGCAGACATTCAGGCCCAGAACCCCCATCAGCGGCGCGGTTCTTTATCTGACCCAGCCCTCAGCCAACTGCTCCAAATCCTCAACCAACACCAGGCCGCCCTGATTGGATTGGATATCTACCGGGATTTTGCCGTCGAGCCAGCGTATCCCGCCCTGGCAGCCCAGTTGCGCACCCTGCCCAACCTGATTGCCATTTGCAAAAGCAGCGATCGCAACTATGACCCCACGGGCAAACCGCCGCCGCCAGAAGTGACCAAAGACCGGATCGGCTTCAGCGATTTTCTGGAGGATCGGGACGGTGTGCTGCGCCGTCACCTGCTGTTTATGACCCCCGATCCCATCTGCCCCTGCGCTGCCCCTTACGCCTTCAGCACCCAGCTGGCACTGTATTACCTGGAATCCCTGGGCATTGCGCCTGAGTTTACCGACGAGAAGAATCTGCAGCTCCAGGATACGGTCTTCCCCCGTCTGATGAACCGGAGTGGGGGCTACCAGCGCATTGATGCCCAGGGGAGCCAGATATTGCTCAACTATCGCGCAGTGCCATCGTTGGGAGCGATCGCCCCCCAGGTCGCCCTCCAGGATGTTCTGGCGGGGCGGATTAACCCCGCCGCGATTCAGGGCCGCATTGTGTTGATTGGCGTCACCGCTCCCAGTGGTGGCGATTACTGGCTAACCCCCTACGGGGTGGGGCCGACTCAACGGGTGCCGGGGGTGATTGTGCAGGCTCACATGACCAGTCAGATCCTCAGCGCAGTGCTGGATGGTCGCCCCCTGCTGACGGTTTGGGTGGGGTGGGGCGAGGGGCTGTGGATCTTAGGGTGGGCACTGGTGGGTGGGATTGTGGGGGGATTGGGGCGATCGCCCCTCCAGTGGAACATTGCGGGGGCAGTGTCCCTGGGGATCCTGACGGGGGCCAGTCTTATCCTGTTTACTCAAGGCCAGTGGGTGCCCCTGGTTCCTGCTGCCCTGGCGTGGGTTACAACTGGAAGCATAATAAACTATGTGAATCGAAAGGTTTGACTGTATGGGAACGATTTCAGTCTCTCGGGCGATCGCTGTAATCGGTATACTGCTGGCGACCCATGGGGGAACCGCTAGCGGTGCTCAGGCTATGGATTCTCAAGCCAACTTGCCTTTAGCGCAGGGCAATCCCATCTCAGTTGTTTTCAACAATTCCACACCGCCTGATGTGGGAACTCCCAGTGGTCGGCAGCGAGGCGGAGCCAGCCGTGGCCCCTGTCGCAACTACGAGGCTTTAACCGCCCTGGTGCCCACCGTTGGTGATACCGTTTGGGGACTGACGGCATCGGACCATCCCACCTTCTGGTTTTCTTTGCCCACGACCCTTACCCCGGAAACGGCAGTCGAATTTACGCTACAGGACGAATTCAATACTCCCGTTTACACTACTCGCTTCACCGCCCCTGGTGCTCAAGCCGGACTGATCCAGATTGCCGTGCCGCTTACGGCTCAGCCGCTAACCGTAAACCAGACCTATTCCTGGGCGCTCGCCATCTACTGCGATCCGGCTCGCCCCTTTGCCTCGGTATCGGTAAGCGGCACGGTGAAACGACTTGCCCTACCGCAAGCCCCGACCTCTCAACCCGCTACGGCACCGTCTTTAGAGCAGGCCAAGGTTTACGCCGCTGAGGGATTTTGGCATGATGCGCTGAATACGCTGGCGGTACTGTACCGCAGCGACGCCGGCCAACCCCAGGTGGCCGCCGCCTGGGCCGACTTGCTGCGCCAGGGGGGATTGGAGGCGATCGCCAACCAGCCCATCACCCCCTGCTGTCAGCCTGCGCATGCCGACCAACCCTAAACGAGCCAACCCTCCGGTACGAAGCTAATGAAACCGCGTCGCCCCTTCCATCAACTCCTTTTGTTTGTTGGCTGTTTCATGGTTGGTTTAGGGCTGGCGCTTCTACTCAATTTGGGTCAGGCGGCCTCTATTCCGGTGGCAGGCGATCGCCCCCCAGCGTTGGCGCAAATTCACAATGCAGGAGGCACCATTGCCCCCCCTGATACACTCGTCCAACAGGGTCGCGAGGCCTATCAAACTGGACAGTTTGCCCAGGCAGTAACCCTGTGGCAGCAAGCAGCCGCCGCGTATCAAGCGCAGCCAGATAGCCTGAATCAGGCGTTGGTCTTCAGTTACCTGGCGTCGGCCTATCAGCAGCTTGGAGCCTGGACGGATGCAAGGGAGGCGATCGCCACCAGCTTCAACCTCCTCCACCAGCAACAGATTCCCTCAAACCCTCGTGTCCCCGCCCAGCAGCGGTGGGTCTGGGCACAGGCGTTAAACACCCAGGGAAGCCTCCAGTTTGCCCAGGGAAATGCCGCTCAAGCCCTGGAATCCTGGCAGCAGGCCGCGACGATCTATGGCCAGCTAGACGATGCCACCCGCCGCAATGGCAGCTTGCTCAACCAGGCCCAGGCCCAGCAAAGTCTGGGCTTATACCTGCAAGCCCGCCGGACCCTGACGGAGGTGGAGCGATCGCTGCAAGACCAGCCCGATCCGTCTATGAAAGCCATGGGCTTGCAAGCCTTAGCCAACGTGCTGCGGACGGTGGGCGCGCTGGAGGAGTCCCAGCGATTGCTTCAGGAAAGTTTGGCGATCGCAGAACCATTCAATTCCACCGCAATTCTCAGCACTGTCCTTCTGAGTGCAGGCAATACGGCCCAGGCTCAGGGAGATACGGCAGCGGCCCTTGATTTCTATCAGCGGTCAGGGGCGATCGCACCGTCGCCCCTGACGCAGCTTCAGGCCCAGCTCAACCAGTTGGGAGTACTGATGCAAACGGGGCAATGGACAGAGGCCCAATCCCTCCTGCCACCCATTACGGATCAGATCCAGACGCTCCCCCTCAGCCGAGATACCGTTTATGCCACCATCAACTTTGCGCAACACCTGACGAAAATGGGCGATCGCCCCCAGTCCTCAGTTCCTGCGAATGCGTCCAGTTTCTATCCCCAGGCCGCCCAACTCCTCGCCGCCACCGTCCAGCAGACCCGCCAGTTAGGCGATCCCCGGGCAGAAGCCTATGCCCTGGGGCATCTGGGCCAGGTGTATGAAAAAACGCGCCAGTGGGAAGACGCCCGCACCCTGACTCAGGAGGCGCTATTGATGGCTCAATCTATCAATGCCGCCGATGTCGCCTATCAATGGCAGTGGCAGCTTGGCCGCATCCTGCAAGCTCAGAACAGACGTGAAGCGTCCCTTGTTGCCTATCGGGCGGCCTTCGACACCCTGCAATCAATCCGGCGGGATTTGGTTGCCACCAGCACAGACCTGCAGTTTTCGTTTCGTGAAAGCGTCGAACCGGTCTATCGGGAATACGTCGATTTGTTACTGAGGCGATCGCCCGATGACGCACAACCCTCCCCAACCAGCCCGGACGACCTCAAAACCGCTCGCGACGTCATTGAAGCCCTGCAAGTTGCAGAACTGGATAATTTCTTCCGCACCGCCTGTCTGGACGAACAACGGATTGCCATTGACCAGGTGAATCAGGCCAACACCGCTGTCATCTATCCCATCATTCTGCGCGATCGCCTGGAAATTTTGCTTAGCCTGCCCCAGCAACCCATCCGTCAGTACACCTCTCCAGTTTCAGAAGAAACCATTACCACCACCGTCAATCAACTCCGAGAACAGCTCGCTCGACCTTTGACCAGTCAGGAAGGACAGCAGTTAGGCCAGCAGATTTACGATTGGCTCATTCACCCTCTACTCACTGATTTGGAAGCCAGTGAGACCAGGACGCTGGTGTTTGTTTTAGATGGTGCCCTCCGCACGGTGCCCATGGCAACGCTGTATGATGGCGATCGCTATTTGATTGAGCAATACAGCCTGGCCCTGGCCCCCGGATTGCAGCTACTCAGCCCCCAACCTCTGAGCCAGATCCAGCTCAAGGTATTGGCCGCCGGACTCACCGAAGAACGTTCTGGCTTTAGTGCTCTGGTGAATGTAGAGAGCGAGCTGAACGCCATTCAGACCCAGTTGCCCAGCCAGATTTTGCTGAATGAAGCCTTTACCAGTTCAGCCCTGCAATCCCAAATCGATGCCCTACCTTTTCCGATTGTTCATCTGGCCACCCACGGACAGTTCAGCTCCAGATCTGACGCAACCTTCATCCTGGCCTGGGATCGACCAATTAACGTGACGGAGCTGAGCAGCCTGCTGCGAACCAGCGACGACACTCGCCTCACCCCCATTGAACTCCTGGTTTTAAGCGCCTGCGAGACCGCCGCTGGCGACACACGCGCCACCCTGGGCCTAGCGGGCATCGCCATTCAAGCCGGGGCACGCAGCACGCTAGCGTCTCTCTGGGCGCTGAATGATGAGTCAGCCGCCCGTTTCATCAGCCAGTTCTACAGCGAGTTGACGGATGCCAGTATCTCTAAGGCAGAAGCCCTACAACGGGCACAAGTGGCGCTATTACGCGACCCAAACTACAGATCTCCCCTCTTCTGGGCACCTTATGTCCTGATTGGCAACTGGTTGTGATAAGTAGGTCAGCATAATTAGATTCACGTTAGAAAACTGGGGCGCTTCCCCGGTTTTCTAACCTTCGTTCTTCAACGCAGTTCTACTTGTTGATTCGACAAGCTCGGCTCAAAACTTTCAACTCAAAGATCGTTTCGCTCCTTAAATGTGTACATAGAAGAAAAGCAGAGATCACCTTGGTGGCCTCTGCTTTAGTTTAGGAGCTAACGAAACGATAAAGAGCGATGGGGCTTAGAAGGGTACAGTATCCGTGATGACAAAGTCATTAGCGGAGAGGGATGGTTGACCTTCAAAGGTTGCAATCAGCGTCTTCGCACCACTTCCTGAACCATCAGCATCGTAGAAAAGCTCACCTGTACGCTTGGTGTAGATGAAGCGATCATCCCGGTCGCTGGCTGCTCGGCCTACAACAAACTGTCCTGGCTGTAGCCCAGGGACTAAGAGGTCCTCAAAGCCAGAAGCCACAAAAACCAGCTTATCTCCTTGGTTGCTGGAGAAGTCTTTGATGCGATCGCCACCCTCAGTTGGAGACGTAAAGACAAATCGATCGGCCCCTTCTTCACCTTTGAGGGTATCTTCTCCAACTCCCCCTAGAAGAATGTCATCCCCTTTACGGCCATTCATTATATTGGCACCATCAGTTCCGGTGAGAACGTTATCAAGGCGGTTCCCTGTGGCTTTAGTTGATGAACCAGCGAGGGTTAAGTTTTCCAGGTCTCTAGTCAGAGCGTAGTCAGAGAAGCTGATGACCGTATCAATTCCTTCATTGGCTGCTTCTACAATGAAGTCACCATCTGCATATACATAGGTATCATTGCCAGCACCGCCTACCATGACATCAACGCCTAGGCCACCATCAAGGAAGTCATCGCCCTCCAGGCCAATCAGCTCGTCATCACCATCACCACCTTCAAAGAAGTTGTCGTTGGCATTGCCCGTCATCACGTTATTCAGACCGTTTCCTACCCCTTTGACAGCCGTGCCCCGTAGTTCCAGGTTTTCCAGGGTATTGCCCAAGGTGTAGTCAGAGAAGCTGATGACCGTATCAATTCCTTCATCGGCTGCTTCTACAATGAAGTCACCATCTGCATATACATAGGTATCATTGCCAGCACCGCCTACCATGACATCAACGCCTAGGCCACCATCAAGGAAGTCATCGCCTTCCAGGCCAATCAGCTCGTCATCACCATCACCACCTTCAAAGAAGTTGTCGTTGGCATTGCCCGTCATCACGTTATTCAGACCGTTTCCTACCCCTTTGACAGCCGTGCCAGTCAGGGTCAGGTTTTCCAAATTTTCGCCTAACGTATAATCAATCGATGCAAAGACCGTGTCTGTTCCTTGATTGGCAAGCTCCGTAACCACATCTCCTGCATTATCAACAATGTAAGTATCGTTACCAATTCCGCCCAACATTGTATCTGCCCCTGCTCCGCCATCTAGCGTGTCATCGCCGTCAATACCCACCTCAAATGGGGCAAGCGAGACAAATACATTTGTTTCGCCGAATCCGATAATATCAGCCCGTCCATCGCCGTTGACATCAGCCAATTGGCGAGGATATTGGTCAAAGCTGCTCCACCCACCCCGTTGAGGTGTAAAGACATTAGGAAGGTCGATATT